>NZ_JBFTKN010000011.1:0-145573 GCF_056395965.1 Dyella sp. 05T440 | reverse complement strand
ATCGCGTCATACGCCTTGAATTCGCCACCGAAGCGCTCTGCGCCGACCTTGGTCAGTGCGGCCGTCAGCGTCGTCTTGCCGTGGTCCACGTGACCAATCGTGCCGACGTTGACGTGCGGCTTGGTGCGTTCGAATTTACCCTTTGCCATACGTCTAAAACCCCGATGGAGTCAAATGTTGAAAAGTAAGGTGATACCCGCGGACCGCGGTGAGATGGTGCTCATGACTGGAATCGAACCAGCGACCTCTTCCTTACCAAGGAAGTGCTCTACCGACTGAGCTACATGAGCACTGCAACAGCAAAAACTACGAGAGCCAATGGAGCGGAAGGCGGGAATCGAACCCGCGTAATCAGTTTGGAAAACTGATGTTCTACCATTGAACTACTCCCGCCCTGCGCGGAACTCGTCTGGTGGAGGGAGGTGGATTCGAACCACCGAAGGCGTAAGCCAGCAGATTTACAGTCTGCCCCCGTTGGCCGCTTGGGTATCCCTCCAACAAAGAACGGCTATTGTGTGGATCAGCCTCGAAGCTGTCAACACCTCTGACGGGAAAATTGACGTTTTCTGGCGATTTTTTTCACCGCTTCAGACACGTCCGTCAGATGTTTTCGGCGACCTTGGCGTCCACCAGCTGCTCCATCTCCTTGGAAAGATTCATCAGGCGCATGGCCTGCTCCTGCAGCTGGCGCTCGTGGTCGTCGCGCGGCTCCCAGGCGGCCACCGGCGTGGGCCTGCCGTCGGGCGCATCGAGCGCCACGAAGACCATCACGCAACTGGTGGCCAGGCGGTGCTCGTCTTTGCGCAGGTCGCTCGCCAGCACGTCCACGGCCATGTGCATGCTGGAGCGCCCCGTGTGGATCAGGCGGGCGCGTACCGTGACCAGGTCGCCGATGAGGATGGGCTTCACGAACTGGATGCCGCTGACCGACGCGGTGACGCAGTACGCACCGCTCCACGCCACGGCGCAGGCGTAGCCGGCCTGGTCGATCCACTTCATCACCATGCCGCCGTGCACCTTGCCGCCGAAATTGACGTCGGTCGGCTGGGCCAGGAAACGGAAGTTCACTTCGTGCTGCTTGCCGGGCATGGACCGGTGACTCCAGGAACGGGATAGGCGCCAATTATGCGCTGCGGCGTGCGGCCGCACACGGCCGATCTTGCTCAGGCATGGTCGTCGACGCGGTAGATCATCGGGACGGAGATGACTTTGCCGAGCACGCGAGCGGGATCGTGATCGATCTCACAGCCCATGTGGAGATAGACCGGAACGGCGCCCGGTGCTGCATTAAGCGTGAAAGTCCGCGTGCCGGCCCGTCGGACGCAATCGCGGCACAGGCGCTCCCACAATCTCCTGGCGATGCCCTGCCCCTGGTATCGCGTGCCGACAAACAACTGAAACACGTGACTGTCGTTGCGCACCGCGGCCACGCCGACGAGCACGCCATCGACAAAGGCCAGATGGAAACGCTGCCCCGCCGCGATTTTCTCGCGGATAACGCTTACCCGCAGCGACTCCTCCAGCGCAATCACGGCCACCGGCGGCTGCTCCGGAACTATCCAGCGGCGCACCACGCGGCGCGCCAGCCGCGCGATGGCCGGTGCGTCGTCCTTGCGTGCCAGTCGCATGCGCAGTGCAGTCATGCGGGCATCACAGCACGCGGCCGTCGGCCCGACAAGCACACCACGACGGAGTTAGAAGCGTCCCGACGATGCCTATACAGCAGCCAATAGGCGGGTGGAAATCCGACAATTCCTACCGCTTTGCGACGGAGCCTTATCGGACTTATCCGATGCGCGACTCTGAAATGGCCCGACATCGAAATTCCCGACTCCTGCGTACCGTCCACACCACTTAACCAAAACCTAATTGGACGGGGAGATCGGATGAACTTTAGGACGAACAAACTCTGCGGATCGGTGCGACTGGCGCTCAGTGCACTTGTCATCAGCAGCTGCGGAACCGCGGCTTTCGCACAGGACGCCGGCGCGAATCAGGCCAAGAGCAAGACGCTGGAAACCGTCACTGTGACCGGATCACTGATCCGCCGCGTGGACGTCGAGACGGCCAGTCCCGTCGTCACCATCGATCGCGCCGCCATCCAGGCGACTGGGAGGCAGACGCTGGGCGATCTGGTGCAGCAGCTGCCGGCGATGACCGGCGGCAACATCAACCCACAGGTCAACAACAGCGGCGGCACGGGAGCCTCGTCCATCAACCTCCGCGGACTGGGAGCTAAGCGCACGCTGATTCTCGTCAACGGCCAGCGTCTGCTGAGCAAAGACCCGAACGCGATCCCGGCCGATGCGATCGAGCGCATCGAGGTGCTACCCACCGGCGCCTCGGCCACCTATGGCTCCGATGCGATTGGCGGCGTGGTCAATTTCATCCTGCGCAAGAACTATCAGGGCGCCACCTTCACCGCGAACGTCGGGCAGTCCGATCGCAACGATGGGGCACAGAGCGGTTACACCTTCACCTTTGGCCAGACGTCCGAGAAGGGCAGCATCATGGCCGGCATCAACTACAACAAGCAGGATGGCGTCGAATCGGGCAATCGTGCGTTCTCCAAGAATGCGCTGTCCTTGAAAGGGAACCAAGTTTCGATCGGCGGCTCCCCGTCGACGCCCTACGGCAATATTCAGATCCCCGCCGGTAGCGCTGCTGCCACGGCATTCGCCAACTGCGCTTCGCGTCGTGTGTCATTGAATCCGGGTGGCAACGCCCAAGCGATGACGCCGGCCAACTACCACTGCTACACCGCCGCCGATCGATATAACTATGCAGCGGTCAACCTGATCATGACGCCGCAGGAGCGCACCGGCGGATTCCTCAGCGGCGACTACCGCCTCGGCGATCACGTCACCGCTTATCTGGACGCCGTTTACGAGAAGACGTCATCGAACTTCCAACTCGCCCCGGCGGTCTTCGGTGCCAACACGGGCTATCAGGTGGACCCCAAGAACGCCTTCAATCCGGTTCCTGGAAAGGCCTGGGGCGGCACCGGTGCCTCGTTCAAATCGCGACTCGCCTCGCTTGGCTATCGCATCGCCGCGACCGGTCGCGAGGATGCCCAGATCAATACGGGATTCCGCGGCGATTTCACTGTTTTGGAAAAGAGCTGGAACTGGGACGTCGGCTACAACTACGGCCATCAGAGCATCACGACCACGACCAGTGGCCTGGTCAACCAGACCCAGCTGTACTCGGGCCCCTCCGTACTCAATGCCAATGGCACGGCGACCTGTCCGGCAGGCACGGACCCGATCTCCTGCCAGTTCGACCCGTTCAATCTGTACTCGCCAGGCTCGGTTGCCGCACTCAAGCAGGCCAATACCGTTGCCGTCAGCAACGACTATTCCATCCAGAAGACTTGGCATGCGGGCATCGGCGGCGAGCTGTTCAACCTGCCAGCAGGCGCCGTACAACTGGCAGTGGGCTATGAGTACCGGAAGGAATACGAAAATACGATCACGAGCCCAGAACTTTTGCTTAACCCCGCCAGTGGCTCCTGCATCCTTGGCAGCCAATGCGTTGCCAATATGTCTGGCGGTTACAGCTCCAAGGATCTGTATGCCGAAACGCTCATACCGATTCTTTCCAATCTTCCCGCCGCGCAATCTCTGAACCTCACCATCGGCGATCGCTACACCCGCGTGAATACTTTCGGCAGCACGAACAACTTCAAGTTCGCACTGGAATGGAAGCCGATCGATGATTTGCTGGTGCGCGGCACGATGCAGCAAGTCTTTCGCGCGCCCAACCTGGGAGAACTGTTCTCCTCGTCTGCCGGCGCACCCAGCATCAAGAGGGATCCTTGCACCGGCTATCGAGGCGCCCCCGCAGGCTCGCCACTGGCAATGGCCTGCCAGTACGTGCCGACCAACGGCAGCTTTGAGAATGTCCTCCTGGATCCAACCAATGGCGGGCAAGGTGCCGCCATTGGGGAGGGCGCCATGCTCGCAGGCTTCCCGATCAAACCCGAAACCGGCAAGTCGTTCGACCTTGGTCTCGTCTATAGCCCGTCGTATGTCTCCGGCTTATCGACCACGCTCGACTTCTGGCACGTGTATCTGAACAACACGATTACCTCAGCCGGCCTGCAGGGCGTGCTCGACCTTTGCGCAGCAGGCCAGACGGTCTTTTGCCGGTACATCAGCCGAACGCCCGCCGGTGAGAATGCGGGTCAATTGACGCAGTCCTCCATAGAACCGGTCGCGAATCTGGGCAGCCTGAGCACGGGCGGCATCGACTGGTCAGCCAACTACAAGCTGCCGCAGTTCGCGGTCGGACAATTCAACATCGGCGTCAATGCCACCTATCTAAAGTACTTCACACAGAACACTGCCCCCGGACAAACTGGCAATGTAACGTTCAAGGATGTCGGCCATCTCCTGCCATTCGGCTCAGCACAGCTGGCAGCTTGCCCCAACAACTCCGGCGTCTGCCTGTTTCCGCGCTGGCGCGCACAGGGCTTTGTGGATTGGCAGAGTGGCGGCTGGAGTGCACAGTGGCGCATGCGGTTTATCAGTCGCTTCCAGAACGGCGGAGCCGCAGGATCCACGAATGACACTTCACCGAACGGCGTGTCGGGCACCGTCCTCAAGTACGGCGCGACGGTCTACAACGACGTTTCGGTCGGCTACAACCTGGCCAGCATCAACACCCGTCTGGACTTCGGTGTGAACAACCTGTTCGACAAGCAGCCGCCCATGCTCTACGCGAACAACACGCTCAACGCCAATACCGATCCATCCGACTTCGACCTGATGGGCCGCTACTGGTGGGCTCGCGTGACGGTCAAGTTCTGATCGAAAGCACTCATTTCACTTCGAAAGACCGCGTGAGCAGTCACGCGGTCTTTTCTGCGGACCCAACCGCACGCACAAAAAAAGCCGCGCAATGCGCGGCTTTTTCATGGATCGATCGACCGATCAGACGTTGAAGAGGAAGTGCAGAACGTCGCCGTCCTTGACGATGTATTCCTTGCCTTCCTTGCGCAAGCGACCCGCCGCGGCGGCGCCGGCTTCACCCTTGTACTGGATGAAATCATCGTAGCTCACCGTTTCGGCACGGATGAAGCCGCGCTCGAAGTCGGTGTGGATCACGCCTGCTGCCTGCGGTGCGGTGAAGCCGCGCTTGATCGTCCAGGCGCGCACCTCTTTCACGCCGGCAGTGAAGTAGGTCTGCAGGTTGAGCAGCTTGTAGCCGGCGCGGATGACGCGGTTGAGGCCCGGCTCGTCGAGGCCCAGATCCTTGAGGAATTCGTCGCGGTCGGCGTCTTCGAGCTGCGACATCTCTTCTTCGATCGCCGCGCATACCGGCACGACTTCGGCGCCTTCGGTCACGGCGCGAGCGCGCACGGCGTCGAGGTGCGGATTGTTTTCGAAGCCGTCTTCGCGCACGTTGGCGATGTACATGAGCGGCTTGAGCGTGAGCAGGAACAGGTCGCGTACAAGCGCCTTTTCTTCCTCGTCCAGGCCCAGGCTGCGCGCGGACTTGCCTTCGTTGAGACCGGCGGCAAGCTTCTGCAGCACCGGCTTCCTGGCCATGGCTTCCTTGTCGTTGGCCTTGGCGGCGCGCTCGGCGCGGTTCAGCGCCTTCTCGACGGAATCGAGATCGGCCAGCGCCAGTTCCGTATCGATGGTCTCTATATCGGCGATCGGGTCGACCTTGCCGGCCACGTGGATGATGTCGGTGTGCTCGAAGCAGCGCACCACATGGGTGATCGCGTCCACTTCGCGGATGTGGGCGAGGAACTTGTTGCCCAGGCCTTCGCCCTTGGAAGCGCCCGCGACCAGGCCCGCGATGTCGACGAACTCGACGGCGGTGGGGATCACCTTCTGCGGATTGACGATGTCCGACAGCGCATTGAGACGCAGATCGGGCACCGGCACCACACCCACGTTCGGCTCGATGGTGCAGAACGGGAAGTTGGCAGCCGCGATGCCCGCCTTGGTCAGCGCGTTGAACAGAGTGGACTTGCCGACGTTAGGCAGGCCGACGATGCCGCATTTGATGCCCATTGAAATTCCGTAGATTCGGCGCTGACGCGCCAGTAAGTGGTGAATGGTAAAGGGTCGATGCCGCGCAACGCTTTCCGCTTGGTGCCCAAGCGCCGCAGCGGGCGATCTCAACCCACCGGTGTATGGAGTTTCTGCATCGCCTTATCAAACTGCCCATCGACCGCCAGCGGCAGCACATCAAGCGCGCGCGAGATGCCGTCGATGATGGCGTTCTCATCCTTCTCGGACGCTCGCCCCAGCACCCACGAGGTGACCCTGTCCTTGTGACCGGGATGACCGATACCGACGCGCAGGCGATGGAATTTGGCGTGACCCAGGTGCGCAACGATGTCGCGCAAACCATTCTGGCCGCCGTGTCCGCCGTCGAACTTCAAGCGCACGGTGCCGGGATCGAGATCCAGCTCGTCGTGTGCGACGAGGCACTCTTCCGGTTCGATCTTGTAGTAGCGCAGCGCCGAAACGACAGCGATGCCGCTCTTGTTCATGAAAGTGGAGGGCTTGAGCAGCCATACCGGCTCGCCGCCGATACGGACCTTGCAGGTCTCGCCATGCAGCTTGCCGTCGAAGCCGAAGCGCTCGCCCTGCCCTGACGCCAGGGCGTCAACAAACCAGAACCCGGCGTTGTGCCGGGTTCGGAGATATTCGGCACCGGGATTGCCCAGTCCGACAATGAGTCGAAGACCCGCCATAAGATCGAACGGCCCATGCCCGCGAGGACATGGGCCGCAGCGACTTACTTCTTCGGAGCTTCCGGCGCCGGGGCGGCTTCGCCCTCGGCCGGGGTCTCGTCGACTTCTTCCTTCACCGTGTTGGCGGTGACGACGGCCGTGTCGTGGTCCGCACCCAGGTGCAGGGCAACGATTTCCACGCCCTTGGGCAGCTTGAGCTGCGACAAGTGGACGATGTCGCCCGGCTTGAGGTCGGTCAGGTCCAGTTCGATGAACTCCGGCAGGTCCTTCGGCAGGCAGGAGACTTCCACTTCCGTCAGGTTGTGCGAGATCACCACGCCCGAGGTCTTGGAGGCAGGCGACTTGTCCTGGTTGAGGAAGTGCACCGGCACCTTGACGCGCAGGGCAGCGTTCTCGTCGACGCGCAGGAAGTCCATGTGCAGCATCTGCAGCTTGTACGGGTGCTTCTGCCAGTCACGCACCAGCACCTTCTGCACCTTGCCATCGATGTTCAGGTCGAGCACCGAGGAGAAGAACCACTCGTGCTTGGCAGCGAGCAGGATGGTGTTGTGTTCGATCTGGATGCTCTGCGGGGCCTGGCCGGCACCGTAGACAACAGCAGGAACGACGCCGGTATGACGCAGGCGGCGGCTCGCACCTTTCCCCTCGTCATTACGGGCCGAAGCCTTGATTTCATGAGTCGTAGCCATGTGGGCATTACCTATCAAAAGTGAGCTGCCTCGCGGCAGTCATGCGACTCCCCCGCGACCAGAGGAGCCGTGAAACAGCGGCAGGCTCTCGCCCGCCGCGAAAACTCAGTCGATGTACAACGAGCTCACCGACTCGCCAAAGGCGATGCGGCGGATCGTCTCCGCCAGCAGCTCGGCGACCGAGAGCTGACGGATCTTGCTGCATGCGGCGATTTCCGGGCGCAGCGGCAAGGTGTTGGTGACCACCAGCTGGTCGAGCTGGGAGCCTTCGATGTTCTTCAGCGCTGCACCCGACAGCACCGGATGCACGCAGTACGCCACCACTTTGCGGGCGCCGCGCTCTTTAAGAGCCGCAGCAGCCGCACACAGGGTGCCGGCGGTGTCGACGATGTCGTCGACCAGCACGCAGGTCTTGCCGTCGACTTCACCGATGATGTTCATCACGGTGGCCACGTTCGCCTTCGGGCGACGCTTGTCGATGATGGCCAGATCCGCATCGTCCAGGCGCTTGGCCATGGCACGCGCACGCACCACGCCGCCGACGTCCGGACTGACCACGATCAGGTCGTCCATGCTGTAGTTGCGCCAGATGTCCGCCAGCAGCACCGGCGAGGCATAGACGTTGTCCACCGGGATGTCGAAGAAGCCCTGGATCTGGTCGGCGTGCAGGTCAACCGTGAGCACGCGATCCACACCCGAGGTGCCGATCATCTTGGCCACCATCTTTGCCGTGATCGGCACACGCGCCGAGCGCGGACGACGATCCTGGCGGGCATAACCGAAGTACGGGATGACCGCCGTCACGCTGGCGGCCGAGGCGCGCTTGAGCGCATCCACCAGCACCAGCAGCTCGAACAGGTTCTCTGCGCTCGGCGCGCCCGTAGGCTGCAACACGAAGACTTCCTGGCGGCGAACGTTTTCTTCGATTTCCACCTGGGCTTCGCCGTCGCTGAACTTGCTGACCAGCGCCTTGCCCAGCGGCACACCCAGGCGTTGAGCCACATCCTCGGCGAGGGCGCGGTGCGCGTTGCCGGTGAAGAGCATCGGGCCGGAGATGTCGACAGTCATTTCTCTAGAACCTGTGTGAGCCATATGAATGGCTGGGGCGGAAGGATTCGAACCTTCGCATGCAGGAATCAAAATCCTGTGCCTTAACCAGCTTGGCGACGCCCCAGTAACAACTGGATTTTCTACTTGCCGTTCCCGCCGACACCGCGATAGCGCGCCAGGGCGACATGCAACGGAGAAACATCTTCGCCCCTGGCCACGTGGGCCGTGAAATGGGCGGGACACCGCTCCGCGATGGCTTCGGCACGTTCCACGTCGCCTGTCTCCAGGAACACGCAGGCACCGCTGCCAGAAAGCCTTGCCCGGCCGAAGCCGTCGAGCCATTCCAGCGCCGCAGCCACACGCGGATGTCGCGCGCGGACCACGGGCGCGAAAGCGTTCTCGACCGTTTCGCCCGAAGCAAAGGATGAAATTGTGGCGGGCGGAGCATTTCGTGTCAATTCAGACGCTTGAAAAAGCGCCCCGGTCGGCACGTGTTCGTGGGGGTCCAGCACCACGTACCAACGCGGGGGCAGGCCCAGCGGCGTCAGTTTTTCGCCGATGCCCTCGGCCCAGGCCGAGCGCCCGCGCACGAACACCGGGACGTCGGCACCCAGCTGGCGGCCCAGTTCGGCGAGCGTGTCGTCGTCCAGGCCGGCGCCCCAAAGGCGGTTCAGGGCCACCAGCACGGTGGCTGCATCCGAGCTGCCGCCGCCGAGGCCACCGCCCATGGGGATGCGCTTATCCACCTCGATATCCACGCCCGCCCCTGCCGGCGCCTGGGGCTGCAACAGCCGGGCAGCCCGCACCACCAGGTCGGTGTCGGCCGCCACGCCGGGGACCTCGGTCAGGCGGTGTACCTCACCGTCACGGCGGACGCGCAGGCGGATCTCATCGCCCCAGTCGAGCAGGCGGAAGACGGTCTGCAGCTCGTGGTAGCCATCCGGGCGACGGCCGACGATGCGCAGGAACAGGTTCAGCTTGGCGGGCGCGGGCCAGACGGTCCAATCGGCCGGATCGGGCGGCGCCAGCGGCCGGCTCATGAAAACGCGCAGATCATCCGGAAAGCCGTTCTCGCGATCGCGTTCGCGGGCGAAATCAAACTCGGGCAGGTTCTTGTCCATCACCTGGAAGCCGTGCTTCGCATAGAACGGCGCGTTCCAGGGCACATCGGCGAGCGTGCCCAGGTCCACGCGGTGGTAGCCGGCCATGCGCGCCCAGGCACAGGCGTGTTCGAGCAGGGCCGCGCCGATGCCGCGCTGGCCGTGTGAAGGAAGCACGTCCATTTCGGCCACGCCGATGGCGTTGCCGCCCTCTTCCGCATCCAGCCAGATGAAGCCCACCGGCTCGCCGGAGCCGATCACGGCGACCCACACCAATCCACGCGCGATGGCTTCGCGCAGCACTTCCGGCGGCACGGAGACATTGCGGTAGGACGGCCACGCGCGGTGGCCGCGAAACAGTTCGACGGCCGTGCGCTCGATGGCGCATAGGGCATCGACCTGTTCGAGGTGGGCGCGTTGGATGTGGAAGGTCATGGGAGCATCAGGTGGTTGTAGGAGCGCACGCTGGGCGCGACCGGGGCGCCCAGGGTTACGCTCCGTCGGGTCGCGCACAGGGTGCGCTCCCACAAGAGAGGGCGATGGTTATTGGATGGTCCAGGACTCGATCGACAACCGCACCGAACTGGTCGGGTTGCTGGCGAAGACCTTGGTAGGCAGGGCCGGCTCGCGCTTGTTGTCCCAGCCGGGGTAAGCCACGGTCCAGCCGTCCTGGGTCAGGGTCTTGGGCAGGCCATCGTCGCCGAATTTCAGCTCGGCCGGACCGCTGTCGGCGCGGGTGCCCAGCACCCAGGCGCGCAGGTCGTGGAACGGCACTTGCCAGCCCAGCGCGTTCTGCACCAGCGACTCCACGTCAGGACTGCGCTGCGGACCGCCATCGAGGCCTTCCAGCACCGCACTCACCGGCGTCACCGTCAGCTTGAAGCTCTTGCTGCCAACCGGGCCCCGCACCACGAATTCGTAATTGTCGCCGTTCTGCGTCCAGGTCAGCGTGCCGCTGCCACCCTCTTTCTTGCCATTGACCTCGCCGGACACGCCGATCTTGCCTTGCAGGACCCAATGATCGGTCTTCTCCAAAAGATGCTCGCGGGCACGCTGCTCGTTGAGCAGCACCGCGTAATCGGCCTGGGGTTGCGGACGGATGGCTTCCTTATGGACGCAGGCGGCCAGCAGCAGCGGCAAGGCTGCCGCGAGGAGTCGAATCGGAAGCTTCATGGATTGAGGCGCTTGAGGGTGTTGTGGAGGTTGATGCTTTGCGGGTCGATCTTACGCACTTCGTCGAAGACGCGGCGCGCGTCTTCCTGGCGCCCCTGTTTCCACAGCACTTCGCCCAGATGCACGCCTACGTCCGCGTCCTTGTGCGCCGTCCAGGCGCCGCGGAGCGTGGTTTCGGCCAGGTCCAGATGCCCCAGCCGGTACTGCAGCCAGCCCCAGGAATCGAGGATGGCCGGGTCGTCCGGACGTGCTGCACGGGCCTGCTCGATCAGGCGCTGCGCCTCGGGAAGATCGCGGTTGGCGTCAGCCAGCGTGTAGCCGAGTGCATTGGTGGCATCGGTGTCGTCAGGCTTGAGCTGAAGCAGATGACGGAAATCATTGACCGCCTGGTCGGTCTGGCCGGCGGAGGCATAGGCCAGCCCGCGGCCATACAGCAGGCCCGGATCATCCGGCGTCACCTGCAGCGCCCGGCTGAAAGCGCGCTCGGCCTGGCTGTACTGCTGTTCGTCCATGTACAGCTCGGCGTCTACCTCGTAGGCGCGGCGAAGCATGGCCGGCTGGTCGAGGTAGTCGGTCTGCATCTGCGCGAGCTGCTCGTGCGCTTCGGCGCTGCGGCCCAGATCCTGCAGCAGCACGGCGCTGCGCAGGTCGGCATCGAAAGCGTGATCGTCATCGTCGGCGACCTGGTCGTACCACTTCAGCGCCTCATCTTTTTTGTCGAGCATCTCGGCCATCTGGCCCAGCAGGTAGGCGCTGCCCTGGCGCACGTCGTCCGGCGAGTGCTGCAGCTGGGTATACAGGCGATTGATGGTCTTGGTGTCGTGGGCGCGTGCGGCAAAGGCGGCGCGCATGGCGTAGGTGTCGGCGTCCTGCGGGCCACTGTCGAGCATGTGCGCGGCGGCGGCGTAATCACCGCCCTGCCCCAGCAGGGTCGCGTAGGCGAGACGTAGCTGGGTGTTCTTCGGGTCCTTGGCCAGCGCCTTGTCGAACAAGGCCTTGGCGCCGTTCTTGTCGCCGTCGTGGTACCGCATCTGGCCCAGCCAGGCATAGGTCTCGGCGGTGCCGAACCGCTTTACGGCGGCCTCGGCGATCTGCAGCGCATACGCATGACGGCCCAGCTTGTCGCCCAGTTCGCTCATCGCAAGCCAGGCCTGCGGGTCGTTGGGCAGGCGTTGCGGGGTGGCCACGGCCTCCAGCAACTGGGCGGATTGGGCGGCGTCGCGGCCGCTGACCAGTACCCGTCCGAACTGCCGCCATGCATCCGGATCGCCGGTATTGACCAGGATTTCCAGCTGACGGCGTGCCTCCTGGGTATCGCCCTGACTCAGTGCCAGCTGGGCGCGCGCCTGGGCCAAAGGCGCCGGCTTGCCGCCGAGGGCCTGCCAGCGGGCTATCGCCGCGTTGGCGCTATCGGTGTCACGCACCGCGATCGCCAGCGCAGCCGCCTGCTCAGCCACTTTGGGATCGAGCGACAACTGCGAGGCGCGGCTGTAGGCCGCCGACGCCGCCTTGAGATCGGTGCGGGTGAGCGCCATCTCGCCAGCAAGCAGCTGGGCCATCAGGTCGTGATCCTCATCGGGCACCGCGACCACCAGTCGACCCAGCGGCTGCTTGTCGTTGGCCAGCGAACGTCCCGACGAACCTGAGACGGTGGCGCACCCGGCCAAGGCCAGCGCCGCCAGACCGCCGACCGCAAAATGCCGCAGTTGCTTGAACTTGGACCACCTGCTCAGCACACTATTCTCCGCTCATCCGTCCGTGACACGGCCGTATCCACAATGTAGAACGGTCGTTGCTAACCGCTAGTTTACGCCGGATGCCCTTCGCCTCGAATCGCCCTGAACCATGAAGCTCATCGCCTTAGGGCTCAACCACCTCACCGCGCCGGTCAATTTGCGCGAACAAGTGGCATTCGATGCGGAGGCCGCCGGTGTGGCCCTGCAGGCGCTCGCCCGCGAGCCCGGCGTGGAAGAGGCGATGATCCTCTCCACCTGCAACCGTACCGAGCTTTATGTGAGCGTTTCGGCAGGAGCCGAGGACGTTCCGCAGGCATGGCTGAGCCGACACCACCATCTGACTGCGGGCAAGCTGGACGAGTTCCTCTATCGTCATGACGAAGATGAAGCCGTGCGTCACATGTTCCGTGTGGCGACCGGACTGGACTCGATGGTGCTGGGCGAACCGCAGATTCTTGGGCAGGTGAAGGACGCCTACCAGCAGGCGCGCGATGCGCAGGCCCTGCGCGCACCGATGGAGCGCCTCCTGCAGCACACCTTTGCCGTCGCCAAGCGCGTGCGTACCGATACGCGCATCGGCGCGCACACCGTGTCGGTGGCGTTCACCGCGGTGCGCCTGGCCGAACAGGTGTTTACCGATCTTCGTCAGGCCTGCGTGTTGCTGATCGGCGCGGGCGACACCATCGAACTGGCGGCACGCCATCTGGTGGACAAGCAGGTGCGCCGGCTCATCGTGGCCAACCGCACGCTGGAAAACGCGCAGGAACTGGCGACCCGCTATGGCGGTTATGCCATTGCGCTGAGCGACCTGCCGCAGCACCTGGCGGAAGCGGACATCGTGATCAGCTCCACCGCAGCCCGCCAGCCGATCGTGACGCGCAGCATGGTGGAGAAGGCCGTGACGGCCCGCCGCCGCAAGCCGATGTTCATGGTGGACATTGCCGTGCCGCGCGACATCGAAGCGGCGGTCGGCGAACTGGACGACGTCTTCCTCTATGGCATCGACGACCTGCGCCAGGTGATCGACGACAACCGCCGCTCGCGTGAAGCCGCCGCGCGCGAAGCCGACGCCATCATCGACCTGCAAGTGGAACGATACATGGCCTGGCGTCGCGCGCTGTCGCTGCGCAATCCGGCGGTGGATCTGCGCCAGCATGCGGAAGGCTATCGCGACGAAGTGCTGGAAAAAGCACGCGCCATGATTGCGCGCGGCAAGTCGCCTGACGAAGCGCTGGCGTACCTGGCCAATACACTGACCAACAAATTGCTGCACCACCCCAGCGCGCGCCTGCGCGAGGCAGCCCTCAGCGGCGACATGGATCTGCTGCATGCAGCCGGCCGTCTTTATGGCATTACGGAGAAGCCTGAGGTCAACGAAGAGTAGCGGGCCCCGAGAAAATCCAAGCGTCACCTCGCTGTTTCTCGTCCCTCACCTCTTCGCGTGCCTCTGCCATGACTCCTTCGATCCGCCGCAAACTCGAATCCCTTGCCGAACGCCATGAAGAAATCGGACTGCTGCTCGCGCAGCCCGATGTGCAGGCGGACAACAACCGCTTCCGCGAACTGTCGCGCGAATACGCGCAGCTCGAACCGGTGACGAACTCGCTGCGCGAACACGATGGCGCCGAGCGGGAGCTCAGCGAAACGCGTGCGATGCTGGACGATCCCGAGCTGCGCGAGATGGCCAGGGACGATATCGGCCGTCTCGAACAACGCCTGGCCGAACTCGACGACGAGCTGCAGATCTTGCTGCTGCCGAAAGATCCGCGCGACGAGGCCAACCTGTTCCTGGAAGTGCGCGCCGGCACCGGTGGCGACGAGGCGGCGATCTTCGCCGGCGACCTGTTCCGCATGTATACGCGTTACGCCGAGCGTCGCCGCTGGCATGTCGAAATATTGAGCGAGAACCACGGCGAGCACGGCGGCTACAAGGAAGTGGTCGCGCGCATCGAGGGCAAGGGCGCGTATTCGCGGCTGAAGTTCGAATCGGGCACGCATCGCGTGCAGCGCGTGCCGGAGACTGAATCGCAGGGGCGCATCCATACCTCGGCGGCGACGGTGGCGATCCTGCCGGAGATGGACGATATCGACGAGATCGAGATCAGTCCGTCCGACATCAAGACCGATACGTTCCGCGCCTCGGGCGCGGGTGGCCAGCACGTCAACAAGACCGATTCGGCCATTCGCATCACCCACCTGCCGACCGGCATCGTGGTGGAGTGCCAGGACGAGCGCAGCCAGCACAAGAACCGCGCGCGAGCCATGAGCCTGCTGAAGGCCCGCCTGCTGGATGACGAGCGCAGCAAGCAGGCCGCGGTGCAGGCCGAGTCGCGCCGGCTGCAGGTGGGTTCCGGCGACCGCAGCCAACGCATCCGCACCTATAACTTCCCGCAGGGCCGCATCACCGACCATCGCATCAACCTCACGCTCTACCGTCTTCCGGAAGTGCTGCAGGGCGATATGGACGAGCTGGTGGATACGCTGACCCGCGAAAACCAGGCCGACGAGTTGAAGGCGCTCACCGCCGGCTGAGCGGTCGACCCGTAAGTACGGATTGGCAGCCATGCCCACCCTGCGTTAGTTTGGCGGGATGACTGACCTCTTTACCCCCTCTTCTCAGGTGCTCGCTCAGCAGATTGTCCAATTGCTCGAGCGCGGTGCGTTCCATGATGGCGAACAGGCTGCCGCCGAGGCGTGCGCGCAGTATCCCGACGACGGCGAACTGGCGCGCCTGCGCGGCGTGGCCCTGCTCCAGCTGCAGCGGCCGGCCGATGCCGTGAAAATACTGGAGCAGGCGGCCCAGCTGGCGCCGCAAAGCGTGGAAGTGCAGTGCAACCTCGGCAGCGCCCAGCTCGCCAATGGCGACGCCGACGGCGCCATCGAGCACCTGCGCGCCGCCCTGCGGCAGTCGCCCGGCCACCCGGCCATCCTGTTGACGCTGGGCAACGCCTTGATGGCGGCCGCCCGCTTCCAGCACGCCCGCGAGTCCTATGCCATGGGCACCCATGGCGCGCCGGCCCATCCGGGCCTGCGCCTCAACCTCGCGGCGGCCGAGCTGGAGCTGGGCAACATCGACCAGGCCAAGACGCATACCGACGAAGCCTTGCAGCTGCATCCTCGTTTCGACGCTGCCTATGCCTTGCGCGGCCGCATCCTGCAGACCCAGGGCAGCGGCGCCGAGGCGACCAAGGCGTGGCTGACGGCCGAACGCATTTCGCCGCGCAATCCGCAGTACCCGTTCGCCGCCGGCCAGGTGATGGAGGACAGCGGCGAACTGGCTGCGGCCGCGCAGGCCTACGAGCGCGCGCTTCAACTCAATCCGAACGACGGCCGCACGCTCAGCCAATTGCTGTTCCTGCGCCGCCGCCTGTGCGACTGGCATGACCTGGACGAACTGAGCCAGCGGCTGCAGCAGGCGATTGCCGACGAAACCGCCGTGGTCAGCCCCTTTGTCACGCTGTCCGAAGACATCGATTCCGAGCTGCAGCTGAAGGCCGCCAAGGCGTTTGCCGCCGTGGTCGAGCAGCAGCTTGCCGCGTTGCGCAAGCAGCAGGACTTCAGCCATGCCAAGCCGGCCCCGGACAGTCCGGTGCGCGTCGGTTTCGTGGCCGACGGCTTCAACGATCACGCCACCGGCTTGCTGGTGGTGGCCATGTTCGAGGCGCTCGCCAACGACGACGACCTGGATCTGCACCTGTTCGCCACCACGCGCGACGATGGTGGCTCGATCCGCCGCCGCCTCGCTGCCGCGACCACCATGCACGACGTCTCGGCGCTCAATCCCGCGCAGGTCGCGCAGCGCATCCACGACACGGGCGTGGAAGTACTGGTCGACCTCAATGGTTACTCGGGGCGCGACAACGCCGAACTTTTTGCCCTGCGCCCCGCGCCCATCCAGGTGAACTGGCTGGCTTATGCGGGCAGCATGGGTGCCCCGTGGATGGATTACCTGGTGGCCGACAAGGTCATCGTGCCGGACGATCAGCGCGCCACGGTAAGCGAAAAACTGCTGCGCCTGTCGCGTTGCTACCAGCCCAACGACAACACCCGCGAGGTGGCGCAACCGCCATCGCGCGCCGAGTGCGGCCTGCCCGAGCAGGGAACGGTGTTTGTCTGCTTCAACAACAGCTACAAGATCAATCCCGCCTCGTTTGCCCGCATGATGCTGGTGCTGCAGCAGGTGCCGGACAGCGTGCTGTGGCTGCTCAGCGGCGTGGATGGCGCCGACGACCGCCTGCGCGCCGCCGCCAGCGCGGCCGGCATTGCGCCAGAGCGGCTGGTGTTCCTGCCGCGCATGCCGCACCAGGACTATCTCTCGCGCTACGTGCACGCCGACCTGTTCCTCGACACCCTGCCGTACAACGCGCACACGACCGCCTCCGACGCACTGTGGGCCGGTTGTCCCGTGCTCACCTGCACCGGCCGCACCTTCGCCGGACGGGTCGCCACCAGCCTGCTTCAGCAGCTGGGATTGCCCGAGCTGATCTGCGAGGACGAGGAAGCCTTTATCGCCATGGCGACCCAGCTTGGCAACGATCGCGAGGCGCTGCGCACGCTGCGCCAGCACCTGTCGCAGCAGCGCACGCAGAGCTCGCTGTTCGACATGCAGGGATTCGCCAGCGACTTCCGACGTGCCGTGCAGGCGATGAGTGCGCGCTACCGCATTGGACGCAAGCCGGCCGATCTGGATCTGTAAGCGCTGGCGGCGGCAGGGTTGGGGCGGTTTCTTCACTCCGTCCTTGCCCTGACTAGGGAAAATGCCAAGGGTCTTTACCCAAGGAGTCGCACCATGGGCAAGAAGAAACAGACCTATCGCCACGCCATGGCCGAGCTGCAGCTGGAGCTGGCTGGCCTGCATCGCTGGTTGCAGCGTAGCGGCCACCGGCTGGTGGTGATTTTCGAAGGGCGCGACGCGGCCGGCAAAGGCGGCACCATCAAGGCCATCACCGAGTCCATGGATACGCGCGGCTATCACATTGCGGCGCTGGCCAAGCCTACCGAGGTCGAGTCGTCCCAATGGTATTTCCAGCGCTATGTGGAGCATCTCCCCAGCGCCGGCGAAATCGTGCTGTTCGATCGCAGCTGGTACAACCGCGCGGTGATCGAACCGGCCATGGGCTTTTGCAGCAAGGCCCAGTACAAGGCCTTCATGGCCGCCGTCCCTGCGTTCGAAAAATTGCTCAGCGACGACGGCATCATCCTGCTCAAGTACTGGCTTGCAGTGGATCAGGAGGAGCAGGAAGAACGCTTCGACGAACGCGCCAAGGATCCGCTCAAGCGCTGGAAGCTCTCTTCCACCGACCTTGCCTCGCGCGATAAGTACGAGGAAATCGGCCACCTGCGCGACCTGATGATCGAACGCACCAGTCGACCGCATGCACCATGGTTCGTGGTCGACTTCAATGATCAGAAGCGCGGACGCGTGAACCTGATCCGGCACCTGCTGGAACAGGTGCCGCGCAGCGAAGAGACCATCCCCGAACCCAAGATGCCCAAGCTTAAGGGCAAGCCCAAGGACGAGCAGGTCACGCGCAAGGCGGAATGGGTGCCCGACACGTTCGGCGAGTGAGGCTCAGCCCGCCGCCGCACGCCGCATCTCGCCCAGGTCCAGCTTCTTCATGCCCATGATGGCCGCATGGACGCGTGCCACGCTGGCAGCGTCACCACCGGTCAGCAGCTGCATCATCTCGTCGGGCACCACCTGCCAGGACAGGCCGAAGCGATCCTTGAGCCAGCCGCACTGGCCATTCTTGTCGGCCGCGCCCGCCAGCAGGCCATCCCAGTACTGATCGATCTCTTCCTGCGAGCGGCAGTGCACGACCAGCGACACCGCCTCGTTGAAGCGAAACACGGGGCCGCCGTTCAAGGCTGTGATGTTCTGGCCATCGAGTTCGAAATCCACTGTCATCACCGAGCCCTCGGTGCAGCCGGACGCTGCGGCGCTTGCCGCTGTGTAGCGGGTGGTCATGAGGATGCGCGAATTGGGAAAAATCGACACGTAGAACTGCGCCGCTTCTTCGGCCTGATGGTCGAACCACAGGAACGGCGTGATGCGCTGGAATCGCGTGGACATGCGGCAGTCTCCTTGGTGAAGGACGGCAAGAGGTCGGCCTTATGAGGAAGACGAATAAGGCCGGCCGATTTCGACACGCGGCCTACTCCCCTACGACCCATGTCGCTGCCGCGTGAACGGGGGGCGCCGTGCCAGCGGTTCAAGCTTTGAGCTGCCAAGCCGATAAGACGACTGCCTGAACTCCAGGCACGCGCAGCGGGAGTGCGTCTATGCCAGGAACAGGCCGGGGGGCCGAGCTGGGCAAAGGGGATAGTGCGGCCGATATCGTGTGGCCGTTCGTGATGGTTGTCGTGGTGATGATCGGATTGTGCGTCGCCAGCCTGGACCTCCTGTCGGCGGCGCGCGCCTTCGTGGGCGGCGAAAGTCGCTGGTCCAAGGCCCAGAAGATCGCTGTTTCCAGCCTTCAGCACTATCTGTCCAGCCATGACGAGGCCGATTACCGGCAGTTTCTCGACGCCATCGACGTACCCCTGGGCGATCGCGCGGGACGCGAGGAACTCGATCGCACGTGGCCCGATATGACCGTCGTCGCCGCCGGCTTTCGCCGCGGCGGCACACCGGAAGACGATATTCCCGGCATGGCTCGCCTGTACCGTTATTTTCACGGCGTGGGCAGCATTCGCCGTGCGGTCGATGTATGGGTGGAGGCCGATCGCTCCATCGATCAACTGCTCGCCCTGGGCACCGATGCGCATCGGCGCATCAACACCGACCAGGGATCTGCTGCGTGGGCAGCGGCAGCCAGCGCACATTTGCGCCGCATTGATGAACGCCTTACGCCGTTGGAATACGCCTTCTCAGACGCGCTTGGCAACGCCTCACGCGAGACCTCCAACCTGTTGCGTGTATGGCTCTGCCTCGCCGCGGCGGTGATGGTGCTGGTTGCCACACGGCGCGCGCGGCGCCTGCTCGATGATCGTGTGCGCGTCGCCGATGAACTGCGCGCCAGCGAAGATCGCTTTCAGCTTGCGGTGGCCGGCAGCAACGATGGCCTGTGGGACTGGGACCGCACCACCGGTCACATCTACCTGTCCCCTCGCCTGCGGCAGATGCTCGGACTCAACGTCACGGACGATGGCGCCGCCACCTCGGTATTCCTTTGCATCCATCCGCAGGATCGTCGTCGCGTGATGCGCGCGGTGGCCGCCCACGTGTGGCGCAATCACCCGCTGAACGTGGAATTTCGGGTGCCGCAACGCTATGGCGCACCCCGCTGGTTTCATGCGCGAGGCGCCTCGTCCCGCGACGCGACCGGCAGCTCGCGGCGCATGGCCGGCTCGGTCACCGAGATCACGGAACGACGCAAAGCCGACGCCATGTTGTATGCGGCAAAGGAACGTGCCGAAGTCACCCTGCAGTCGATCGGCGACGCGGTGATCACCACGGATGCCAGGGGTTGCATCGCCTTTCTCAATCCCAGCGCCGAACGCCTTACGCGCTGGAGCACCGATCATGCCCGCGGCCTGGCGGTGGGCGCCATCTGCCAGCTGGTCGAAGAGACCAGCGGCGTGTCCATCGCCGACCCCGTCATGCAGGTGCTGCAAGGACAGCCGGCCTGGAGCCAGCACGACAAGCTCGTCCTGATGCATGCAGGGGGATCAACCACGGCAGTCGACCTGACGGCCACTCCTATCCGCGATCGCAACGGCAATATGGACGGCGTCGTGCTGGTGATGCGCGACGTGAGCCGCGACCGCGAACACGCGGCCCAGCTGAGCTACCAGGCCAGCCACGACGTGCTCACCGGCCTGATCAACCGTCGCGAATTTGAACGCCGTCTTGCGCGCGCCACGACGGCCGCCGAGAGCAACGGGCGCCCATTCACTGTGCTGTATCTGGATCTGGATCAGTTCAAGGTGGTCAATGACACCTGCAGTCATGCGGCGGGCGATGAATTGCTGCGCCAGATCGGCGCGCTATTCATCGGCCACGTGCGCGCCACCGATGCCGTGGCGCGACTGGGCGGCGACGAGTTCGTGGTGCTGCTGGAAGACTGCGATGCGGACGCCGCATTGAACATGGCGGAGAGCCTGCGGGTGGCGATCGGCGATCTGCATTTCGCGTTCGGTGAGCGCAGTTTCGCCACCACCGCGAGCATCGGCCTGGTCAGCCTGAGCGCCGACCAGGGCCTGCCCCGCGAAGACATCCTCGGCGCAGCCGATGCCGCCTGCCATCTGGCCAAGGAGAAAGGCCGCAACCGCGTGCAGACCTATCATCTGGACGACGACGAAGTTGCCGTGCGCCAGACCGAGATGTGCTGGGTGAGCCGCATCCAGGCCGCGTTGGCGAGTCACCGCTTTCGACTCTACGCACAGGACATCGTCGACCTGCGTCGCCATAGCCCGCATCGCCACGTGGAACTGCTGCTGCGCATGGTGGGCGAAGACGGCCAGCTGATCCCGCCGCGCGCCTTCATTCCCGCGGCCGAGCGCTACGGCCTGATGCCGTCCATCGATCGCTGGGTCGTGCAGTCGGCATTTGCCGCGCTACGCGATGCCACGGATCGCGGACTGCCCGATATTCCATCGCAATGCGCCATCAATCTTTCGGGCACCTCGCTGTGCGAGGACGGCTTTGCCGTGTTCCTGCGCCAGCAATTCATCGCCTTCGATATTGCACCCTCGTCGATCTGTTTCGAGATCACCGAAACGGCCGCCATTTCGAGTTTGTCGCGCGCCACCGCCTTCATCCACGAGATGCGGGCGCTGGGCTGCTACTTCTCGCTCGATGATTTTGGCGCCGGCATGTCCTCGTTCACCTATCTCAAGCATCTCCCCGTCGACTTCGTGAAGATCGAGGGCAGCTTTGTCAAAGACATGATCGACGACCCGATCGACCACGCGATGGTCGAGGCGATCAACAATATCGGTCATGTCACCGGCAAGCAGACGATTGCCGAATGCGTCGGCACGCCGGAACTGCTCGCGGCCGTGCACCGGCTCGGCATCGATTTTGCGCAGGGCTTCGTGCTGTCCGTGCCGCGCCCGTTTCTGCAGGAGAGCGAAGTCGCGCCAACCGCGTTCAACGCATGAGCGATCAGCGCGTGCGGAAGCCTTCGATGTCCAGTTCCTCGCAGGCTTCGCGAATGACTTCGTCGACCTGCGCACTGGACGGGCCTTGCCACAGCCATCGCTCCAGTTTTTCGATGCACGGTGGCGCGCCGATGGCGACCACTTCGACGCGCCCGTCCTCCAGATTCCTGGCGTAGCCGGACAAGCCGAGCGCCATCGCCTGTTCGCGGGTGCTGGCGCGATAGAACACGCCCTGCACCCGACCTTTGACGAAGAAGCGCACGGCCGCCATGGTCATTTACCCAGGTTGATGGCCTGGCCCAGCGAGGCTTCGTTGACGGTGCCGACGAAACGCTTGGCGACCTTGCCGTCCGGACCGATCAGCCACGTCGTGGGCAGGCCGCGCGGCTCATCGAAATCCTTCAGCGGCTTGTCCATGGTGACCTGGGCCACCGGGTAGCTCACCGGATGCTTGGCGATGAACGCCTTGATGTCGGCCGGGTCGCTATCGTCGTACGCCAGGCCAATGGCGCTGACCTTGTCCTTGTGCACGCTGACGAACTTGGAAATGTCCGGCATCTCCTTGATGCACGGCACGCACCAGGTGGCCCAGTAATTGACGATCACCCACTTGCCGCGCTGCGAGGCCAGGTCGTACGGCTTGCCGTCGAGCGTGGTCAGCTTGATCGAGGGCTGCTCGGGCATGGCGGCATGCGCCGCCCCCGCCATGGCCAGCAGGCCACCCATGACGGCGAGCGTTTTCAACAACTTCATCGCGATGTGTCCTTGGATAAATTCGAGGCCGTCTGGCCCAGCGGATAAGCATGGTGCAATGAGGTGTGCAGCACGCCTTCCAGCGATTGCGCCGCCTCATCGAGTAACGCTAGTAAGTGCGCGGGCAGGCGCAAATCGTTCACGCTCGCTTCCTGGGCCGGATGCAATGGCACGCGGTAGCTGCAATGAGCATATACGCGCATCAGGTCAGTGCTGTCGAGACTGTGCGTGAGCAGCCAGCCGGCGCCCACTTCGCCCTGGATCAGTTTCGCGCGCTGCAGGTCGCCGAAATAATTCACGATGGACGAGCGATGCAGCCGCGGCTCACAGGCGCGCACCGTATCGGGATTGATCTTGCGCCCTTCCCGCTGCGCCTCGATGAAATGTCCCAGCACCACCAGCAGGCCCAGGAAGGCTGCTTGTTCGGGAAGAAATTGCGAAGGCGGCAGATAATCGAAAGCAGACACGGCCGCCGCAATCGACGCGCAAAGGATCACGATCACCCACGAGAGGTAGATCCACAGCAGGAAGATCGGCAGCGCCGCCAGTACGCCATACACCTGTTGATAGGTGTGCGCGTGATGGATGAAGCGCGCGAAACCCCAGCGCGCCAGTTCGAACAAGATCGCGCCCATCAGGGCGCCAATGGCTGCATTGCGCCAATGCACGCGGCGGTTGGGCACCACCATGTAGATCAACATCAGGGTGAGGAAGGTGACCACGAAGGGCAACACCGCCACCACGCGTACCTTCAGGTTGAGCGTGTTCGCGGCATCGCTGAGCATCGGCAACGCGGTAGCAAACGACGCCACCGCAATGCCGCCGACGATCAGGATCGGGCCCAGTGTCAGTGCGGCCCAGTAGAGCAGCAGGCGCGATACCCAGCCGCGTTGCCGCTGCACGCGCCAGATGCGGTTCATGCGGTCTTCGACGCTGACCATCATCGACAACGCACTGAAGAACATCACCAGCACGCTGATGCCAGTGAGCTGGCTGGCGTTGTTGGCGAAACCGTCCAGGTATTCCTGTACGCGTACGCCGGCGGCCGGCATGAAATTGTCGAAGGCGAAACTGATCAGCGTGCTGCGTGCGTCGGCAAAAGCGGGAAAGGCCGCAAAGATCGCCAGCGATGCCACGATCAAGGGCACCAGCGATACCAGGGTGGTGTAGGACAGTGCGCCGGCGGTCTCGAAGCACTTGTCGTCGATGAACCGCTGCCACAGGAACCGGCTGAAGCTCCGCAAGCGGTCGCGATCGAAACGCAAGGCCATGGTGACTCCTTTCAACGTCGAACGCCCTATGGTGGCGCGATCGCTCATGCAGGTGCGTGAACAAGGCGGCAACAGGGGCTTGAACGCCCGTTACACTAACCGATCGAGACACTCACGCCCAACGCCATGAGCCAAGACATCCTGGTCCTCTACTACAGCCGCTCCGGCCACACCGCCCAGCTCGCGCGACTGATCGCGCGTGGCGTGGAGGAGATTCCCGGCATGCGCGCCCGGCTACGCCAGGTGCCGCCGGTGGCGCCTGTTACCGAACTGGCGCAGCCGCCGGAGCCGGAGGAAGGCGCACCGTACGTGACCCGCGACGACCTGGCCGAATGCGCCGGCCTTGCGCTGGGAAGCCCGACCCGCTTCGGCAACATGGCCGCACCGCTGAAGTACTTCCTCGACTCCACCGGCGCGGAATGGGCCAGCGGCGTGCTCGCCGGCAAGCCCGCCGCCGTCTTCACCGCGACCAGCACCATGCATGGCGGCCAGGAATCCACCTTGCTCAGCATGGCCCTGCCCCTGCTCCACCACGGCATGCTGCTGGTGGGCCTGCCGTACACCGAGCCCGCACTCACCTCCACCCAGAGCGGCGGTACGCCCTACGGTGCGAGCCACGTGTCCGGCGCCAAGGGCGACAACGCCATCAGCGAACACGAACGCGAACTCGCCCGCGCACTGGGACGCCGCCTGGCGGATGTGGCGCGGCGCCTGGGCTCGGCTGCATGACGACGCCGCTGACTGCCAACTATCGCGTGGGTCTGGTCGCCTGGGCTGCGCTCACGCTGCTCCAGTTGGTGTGGCATGGCTGGCTGTTTCCGGCGCAGAGCATGCCGCCGATGCTGGTGCTCGCCATCACGGTGATCCCCTTGCTGCTGCCGCTGCTCGCTGTTGGCGACGTGCGTCGTGCCTTGCTGTGGGTCGGGATTCTCAGCCTGTTCTATTTCTGCCATGGCGTGAGTGAGGCCTGGAGTGCGCCTGGGGAGCGTTGGCTGGGATGGCTGGAGATCGTGTTTACGTTGACGTTGATTGGGGTGTTGGGGGCGGGGGTGAAGAGGCGGCGGTCGGCGTAAGGACGCGCGCCTTGTCTTCCGTTTGAGCCTGCCTCTTCTTGGCTTGTCGTCCCGCCGGACGCCGGAGGCACCTTTCCACAGCCGAATGGCTGGTCACCCCGATTCGCCAGTCTCCGCTTGGCGCGGCTGCGCGATCTGGCTCGCCTGCCGCGGGCGTTCGTGCCGCTGCCGCCGCTCGAGTTACTTTTCTTTGCTTGCCTACGCATGCGCAGGAGCGCGTGCGAACGGCGAAGCCGGCCCCAAGGGCGGCGGGCAGGATGCCAGGAGTGAAGAAAAGTAGGCAAAAGAAACGGCACCCCGGATGGCACGCCTTCCGGACCTGTGGCCCTCCATGTGCGCGGTCGGGTTGCGCGGCATTGCCGGGCGTGTTTTTTTGTAGGAGCGCACTTGTGCGCGACCAGCCGACGGAGCGGTACATCCAGGTGGTGCGGTCGCGCACAAGTGCGCTCCTACAAGGGGGACGCAGGTCCGTGGATAGCGAATCAATCTTGCCGGTCGGCTCTTCTGTGGGAGCGCACCCTGTGCGCGACAAACCTACGGAGCGGTACACCGCAGCGTGGCTGTCGCGCACAGGGTGCGCTCCCACAGACAAGCGGGCGTTGGAGAGAAAATGAGCGATGCCCAAAGCCGATGCGAAGCGAGGCCCCGCTTTAAGTCCTCAGCGATTCGGGCGCGTTGCGCAGCGCATTGAGGTACCCGCTGTGTACCCTCGGAGGTTGTCCCACAACAGCGCGCCTCAAGCGTTCGGGCTTATCCAAGCACGATGCTGCGGGCGTTTTAGGCCATTCTCTTTGGGTTACTTTCGACGCGAAGCTAGTCCCGTGGGATCTCTTGGGCCAGCAAGAGAAAAGTGACTCGAGCGGCGGCAGCCGTTCGAAACGCCCGCCGCGTAGGCGGCACCCTTGCCTCGAGGCGACAACCGAAGACTGACGAATCTGGATGACCAGTTTCGCTGTTGAGAAGCGCCTCCGGCCTGCACCGGGATGACGCGCAAAGAGGCGGCCTCCGCCTTGATGACCAGCTAGAAGGCAGGCTGCATCCGGAAGCCAAACCAATGGCACGCAACCAGCGGCACTCCTCCCGATAAATGCCTGTGCCACATTCGCAGGAACAACGAGCAACGATAAAGCTCACCACCATCTCAAAAGACGCAAACACCCCAACCCCAGCTAAAAACACTCCGCCAACCTCCGCACCCCCTCATCAATCTGCGCCAGATTCGCCCCGCCATACCCCAACAGCAGCCCGCCCCGAGATGGCGGCTCCAGATAGCACGGCGTCAGCGGCCGCACCGAGACGCCCTTGCTCGCTGCCTTGCGCGACACCGCCACGTCATCCACCCCGTGCGGCAAGAGCCCCGCAAGCTGCATGCCCGCTTCCGTGCCGATCACTTCCAATCGCTCGCCAAGATACTTGCCGATCGCGTCGTGCACGGCTTCGCGACGCTGCATGTAGAGCGTTCGCATGCTGCGGATATGCCGCGCGAAGTGGCCTTCGCGGATGAATTCGGTCATGGCGGACTGATAGAGCATGGAGGAGAAGGTATCGATCGCATCGCGCCCGGCATGGAAATCGGCGACGAGATCATCCGGCACCACGATGTAGCCCAGCCGCAATGCGGGAAACATCACCTTGCTGAAGGTGCCCAGATAAATCACCCGTGCATGCGTGTCAGCGCCCTGCAGCGAAGACAGCGGTCGGCTGCCGAAGCGGTATTCGCTGTCGTAATCGTCTTCGATGATCCAGGCGTCGTTGCTCGCCGCCCAATGCAACAGCTGCATGCGTCGCGATGCGCTCATCGCCATGCCCAGCGGGAACTGGTGCGACGGCGAGATGTAGATCGCGCGGGCGCCCGCACCGACACGCGCGCCGTGCGCCACATCGATGCCCTCCGCATCCACCGGCACGGGCACCAGTTCCGCGCCAGCGGTGCGCAGCGCCTGGTGCGCACCGGGATAACCGGGATCCTCCATCCACACGCGCTCACCGGGGTCCAGCAGCACGTGGGCGCAGATCTGCAGCGCTTGCTGCGAGCCGGTGGTGATCAGGATCTGCGAGGCATCGCAGCGCACGGCGCGCGCCACGCCCAGATATTCGGCGATGGCCTCGCGCAATGGCAGATGGCCCATCGGGTCGCCGTAACCCATCGCCTCCGCCGACAGATGACGCGCGTGGCGGCTCACCAGCTTCGACCATAGCGCCGAAGGAAACGCATCCAGCGCCGGCAGGCCAACGCGGAATGCGCCCATATTGGCCAGCCAGGTGGCATCCGGCGTACGCATCTGGGCGGCGCGCAGAGAGGTGCGCCGCGAGCCTCCGCCCGTCGCCGCCGGCTCCGGGCGCGCCGCCTTCACCCGCTGCACCGTCAGGTCCGAAGGAATGGCGCGCGCCACGCAGGTACCGGCGCCGGTAAAGGTTTCGAGGAAGCCTTCCGCCTGCAACTGTTCGTAGGCGCCCAGCACTGGAATGCGCGAAATGCCCAGTTCATTGGCGAGGCTGCGGGTCGATGGCACGCGCTGCCCCGGCCGCAACTGTCCACTGCTGATGGCTCGGCGGAACCAGTCCGACAACTGCTGGTACATGGGTGTATCGCTGCCGGCGTCCATGGCAACGGGGGGCAAAAATCCGGCGGGGATGCGCTGCATGGGGCCGACTCCATAGTGGTCATGTCGATCCGGCACAAAGTGGCTATTTAAGCCAACCACTTGCGGGCATAGCTTGCACCCGTCCGCCCTGGCCATCAACCATGAAGAGCCCATTGCCCTCATCGCTGATCGACACACGCTTTTTCGTGTTGTGCCTGGCACTGCTGCTATGCCTGCCGGGCACGTGCCAGCGTGCGTATGCGCAGGATGAGTCCTCGGCAACCGAAGTGCCGCAAACCCGCGAGAACGCCTGGTGGACCGGCCCGATGATGGCCAACTCGGCCGAGACCCTGCCGCCCGGGCACATGCTTCTGGAGCCCTATCTCTACGACGTCACCAGTCGTGGTGTGGACAGTTTTGGCTCGCGTACGTACATCAACTATGGCGTGGCCAACAAATTCACCATGGGCATCATTCCGGTGTTCGGCTACAACCGCGTCAGCGGCGCGCCGAACAGCAGCGGCATCCAGGTGGGCGACATCACCTTGCAGGCGCAATATCGGTTGCGGCAGTTCCACGAAGGCAGTTGGCTGCCTACCGTGGCGATCCAGTTGCAGGAGACGTTTCCGTCCGGGAAATACGATCGTCTTGGCGATCGCCCCGCCGACGGCCTCGGCAGCGGCGCGTACACCACGACCATCGGCCTGAATACGCAAACGTATTTATGGATGCCCAATGGCCGCATCCTGCGCGTGCGCTTCAACATCTCTTTCTCGTTTTCCTCCAGCGCGGATGTGGAAGGCGTAAGCGTCTACGGCACCGACGCAAGTTTTCGTGGCCATGCGCGCCCCGGCAACAATGCCTTCGCCAATGCCTCGTTCGAGTACAGCCTCACGCGACGCTGGGTGCTGGCGCTCGATGTGATCTACAACCACAACAGCAGCACGCATGTAGGCGGTCAGGAGTTCGCCAGCAACGATCCCTTTCCACCCGACACGCCACTGGGTGCGCGTTCAAACCGTTACATCGGTTTCGCTCCGGCCGTCGAATACAATTGGTCGCCGAACATCGGCCTCTTGCTGGGCGTGCGCGTCATCCCTTCGGGCAACCGCACATCGTCGTCCGTCACGCCTGCTATCGCTCTCAACTACGTGCACTGAGGATTGACGACATGAAACGTGTTTGCCTGATCGTAGTGTCTGCGTTGCTCACTGTTTCTGCGGCCATGGCGGCTGCGCCTACGCATCCACTGCCCAGCTTCGTCGGGCTCGCCATCGCCGACAAGAACCGCCCCGAGGAAGACCGCGCGCTGGATGCACAGCGCAAGCCTGCCGTCGTACTTGGCTATACCGGCATCAAGCCCGGCGACATCGTCGTGGATCTGATGCCGGGCAAGGGTTATTACACGCGCCTGTTCAGTCGCATGGTCGGCAGCAAGGGCAAGGTCTACGCGCTGCAGCCCGCCGAGATGGACAAGATCGCGCCCAAGGGCCTGGAAAGCGTGCGCAGCTTTGCCGGCAAGGAGGGTTACGCCAACGTCACCGTGCTGGTGGAACCGGTCAATGAACTGAAGTTGCCCGAACCGGTGGATGTGATCTGGACCTCGCAGAACTACCACGACCTGCACGATCCCTTCATGGGTACGCCGGACATGGCCAAACTCGACAAGAGCCTGTTCGACGCCCTGAAACCCGGCGGCATCCTGATCGTGCTCGATCATGCGGCGGCCGACGGCACCGGCATCACCAAGACCAACGATCTGCACCGCATCGATCCCGCCGCGGTGAAGAGCGAACTGACGGCGGTGGGTTTCCAGTTCGACAGCGAAAGCGACGCGCTGCGCAATCCTGCCGACGATCACACCAAGGGCATCCGTGACCCGTCGGTCAAAGGCAACACGGATCGCTTCATCTACAAATTCCGCAAACCCTGATCACTTTGTCCGGCGCACTTCACCGTCCCCCTGCTGCGTGCCTTCGCCTTTGATGAAATCGACGAAGGCACGCAGTGGCGCCGGCATATGTGCACGGCTGGGGTAATACAGCAACGGCCCGGTGAAGGGCTGGCACCACTCTTCCAGCACGGGCAGCAAGGCGCCGTCGGCGAGCGCAGGCTGCAGGAACTCCTCGAAGGTGTGGATGATGCCGAGGCCTGCGACGGCAGCCTCCACTTCCATCTCGATGGTGGAGGCGAGCAGGCGGCCATCCGGTCGTATGCGCACGACCTTGCCGCGCCGCTCGAACTCCCAGGCCGCGATCACGCCGCTGGGAAAGCGATGGCGGATGCAGGCGTGATTCACCAGGTCCTGCGGGCTGCCCGGAGATCCATACTTGGCCAGATAGGCGGGTGACGCCGCTGCCGCGAAGCGCTGCGTACGCGGACCGATGGGCATCGCGATCATGTCGCGCTCGACGCGCTCTTCGTAGCGGATGCCTGCATCGCAACCCGCCGCCAGCATGTCGACGAAGGCGTCGTCGGTGATCACATCGAGCGTGATGCCCGGATGCGCTTTCAGAAAGCGCGTGGCTATCGGCGGCAGCACGTGTCGCGCCACGATGGAGGGCACGTTGAGGCGCAACGTGCCGGCAGGGCTGTCGCGATAGGCATTGATGCTGTCGAGCGCGCCGCCAATCTCTCCCACCAGTGGCGCCAGGCGATCAAGCAGGCGCTGCCCGGCTTCTGTGGGCGTGACGCTGCGTGTGGTGCGGTTGAGCAGGCGCACGCCAAGACGTGCTTCCAACCGCCGCAAGGCCGCGCTCAACGCCGAGGCGGAAACATTGCCCTGCAGGGCCGCGCCGCGAAAACCACGGGCACGCGCCACCGCGATGAAGGCTTCGATATCGGCTAGGCCAAGCTCTTCCATTGTGCGGATTCCGGCACAGGTCGTACGGATAGGACCGGATTATCGTACACCGAGCGCGCCGCCATACTTCCCTCCGAGCCATCCTCACCGCCTACGCGGCCACCTTCAGGAGAACCCACGATGCAACATCGTCAACTTGGCGCCACCGGTCCCCGCGTTTCCGCCCTTGGCCTGGGCTGCATGGGCATGTCGGGCATGTACGGACCGTCCGACCGCGCCGAAAGCATCGCCACCATCCACGCGGCGCTGGACGCCGGCATTGACCTGCTCGACACCGGCGACTTCTACGGCATGGGCCACAACGAAATGCTGATCGGTGAGGCGCTGAAGAACGTGCCGCGAGAAAAAGCCCTGATCAGCGTGAAGTTCGGCGCGTTGCGCGATCCGGCCAATGGCTGGGGCGGCAATGACACGCGCCCCGCCGCAATGAAAAATTTCCTCGCCTACACCCTGCAGCGCCTGGGCGTGGATTACATCGACGTCTATCGCCCCGCGCGTCTGGACCCTAACGTACCGATCGAAGAGACCATTGGCGCCATCGCCGATATGGTCAAGGCAGGCTACGTGCGCCACATCGGCCTGTCCGAAGTGGGCCCGGAAACCATTCGTCGTGCAGCTGCCGTGCATCCGATCGCCGATCTGCAGATCGAGTACTCGCTGATCTCGCGCGGCATCGAGGACGGCATTCTGCAGACCTGTCGCGAGCTGGGTATCGGCATCACTGCGTACGGCGTGCTGTCGCGCGGCCTGATCAGCGGGCATTGGGATAAGAACAACGCCGGCAAGGGCGATTTTCGTGCGATCAGCCCGCGCTTCCAGGCGGGCAATGTCGACCACAATCTTGCGCTCGTGGACGCGCTACGCAACATCGCAGAAGAGAAAAACGTCTCCGTCGCCCAACTGGCCATTGCGTGGGTGGCAGCTCAAGGCAAGGACATCGTGCCGCTGGTCGGCGCGCGTCGCCGCGATCGACTGCAGGAGGCGCTGGGATCGCTGGAGGTTTCGCTGAGCGCGCAGGATTTGGCCACCATTGAGGCCGCAGTGCCGAAGAATTCGGCGGCCGGAGAGCGTTACGCCGCGGCGCAGATGGCGCATTTGGATAGTGAGCGGGCGCATTGAGTTAGCTTCCTCTCCTTGTGGGTAGTGGAACTGCTTGTCTGTGGGAGCGCACCCTGTGCGCGACAGCCACGCTGGGTGTACCGCTCCGTAGGTTCGTCGCGCACAGGGTGCGCTCCCACAAATAGCCAGCCGCAGACTTGATCCGCCAACAAGGCCTCGGCTCCCTTGTAGGAGCGCACTTGTGCGCGACCACCTGACGGAGCGATACACCCACGCGCTGCGGTCGCGCACAAGTGCGCTCCTACAACAAACAAACAGCTTCCCGGCAACGCCTGGCATGGTCGGGCTCTTGACCCTCGGGCCCCCGGTATAACGCGGCGGGCGGATGCCCTGCATCACCGCCACGCCCCAGACCTATACTCGACCACACCGCTCCGCCGAGACCCCGCCCATGGGATTCCTGCAAGCCCCGCCGCAGCTCGCTCACCCCTATCGCGCCGATCCCCTGCTGCACGCCACGCTGCGGCGCGCGCTGCCACCGGCACGACTCGCCGCCATCGAGCCCGACCTGCAGGCGCTGGGCGATTACGCCGTGATGGAATGGGAGCGCGCCTGCCGCAGCACGCGCCACAAGCCCGTGCTCACGCAATGGGACGCCTGGGGTAACCGCGTCGATCGCATCGAGCTCACCCAAGCCTGGCAAGAAGGCCCGCACATCACCACCAAATATGCGGTGCTCGCATCGGGCCATGAGGCGCATGAGCACGCACGGTTGGAAGAATTCGCGCGCGTCTACCTGTATCACGTGGCCAGCGAGTTCTATAGCTGCCCGTTGGCGATGACCGACGGCGCCGCTACCGCGCTCAAGGCCTCAGGCAATAAGGCGCTCATCGAACGCGCACTGCCGCGCTTGCTCAGTCGCGATCCGTCCACGTTCTGGTTGAGCGGACAGTGGATGACCGAGAACGCGGGCGGCTCGGACGTCGGCAATACGGAGACCATGGCCCGCCAGGACGCCTCTGGACAGTGGCGTCTCTACGGACGCAAGTGGTTCAGTTCAGCGGTGGTCGGCGAAATGGCGCTGGGACTCGCACGCCCCGAGGACGCAGGCAATGGCCCCGGCGCACTTGCCCTGTTCTACGTCGAAACGATGGATGGCGAGCGCCGCAAGCCGGAACTCATCATCGATCGCCTGAAAGACAAACTCGGCACGCATGAGTTGCCGACGGCGGAGATCCATCTCGACGGTCTGCCCGCGTGGCCACTGGGCGAGTTGGCGAATGGCGTGCGCCAGGTGGCGCCGATGCTCAACATCACGCGCACGTGGAATGCAGTGGGCGCCACCGCCAGCATGGCACGGGCGCTTTCGCTGGCTCGCGATTACGCCACGCGCCGCCAGGCGTTCGGCAAGCGACTGATCGATCAGCCGCTGCATGCGCAGACTCTCGCGGACATGCAGGCCGAATTCGAAGGCGCGTTTGCGCTCACCTTCGAAGTGGCGCATCTGCTCGGACGAGTGGAACACGGCGTGGCGCAGCCGCATGAAATCGCCCTGCTGCGACTGCTCACGCCCTTGGCCAAGCTGTGGACCGGCAAGCTGGCAGTGAAACTGTGTTCCGAAGCGCTCGAATGTTTCGGCGGCGCCGGCTATATCGAGGACACCGGCCTGCCCCAGCTGCTGCGCGATGCGCAGGTCTATGCGATCTGGGAAGGCACCACCAACGTATTGTCGCTGGACAGCCTGCGCGCGCTGGCTGGGGAGAATCTCGGGGCCTTGCGCACAGCGATCGAAGGCTGGCTGGCCGACAGCATCGATGCGCACGCGCGGCAGGAAATCCATCGGGCACTGGATGGTGCCGGTGCCTACCTGCACTCGCGGGCCGACGAGCGGGCGTCGCTGGAAGCCGGCGCCCGTGGACTGGCGATCACCCTCGCCCGCTGCACCGCGGCGGCCCTGCTGGCGCGTCACGACACGTGGTCGGCCCCGCATGGCCATGCGCGTACGGGCGCTGCGCTGCGGCGTTTCGTGGCGCATGGATTGGCACGTTTCTCCACCGCCGACGCTACCGATACCGCGTTGTTACTCGGCCCGCACTGAATCGCTGCCCTTGTGGGAGCGCACCCTGTGCGCGACTGGACGTGCCCGGACTGAGGCGGGCTGTCGCGCACAGGGTGCGCTCCCACAAGGGCTTGAGGGGCCTCAGGCTGAGCCTGGGCATGCGGAGATCGGTCGTTGGCCCTAAAATACCGGCCTCCCCCACCCTGGCGACTCCCGACCATGCAGCATCTGACCATCGTCACCACCGGCGGCACCATCGACAAGATCTATTTCGACGACAAGTCGGACTACAAGATCGGCTCGCCCCAGATCGGCGACATCCTCAGCCAGCTGGGCGTGGCGTTCCAGTTCGACGTGATCCCGATCCTGCGCAAGGACAGCCTGCACATGGGCGACGAGGATCGCGCCCTCGTGCGTTCCACCATCGAAGCGCAGCCGCATCGCCACGTGCTGGTCACGCACGGCACCGACACCATGGTCGAAACCGCGCGCGAGCTCGCCAGCATCAAGGGCAAGGTGATCGTGCTCACCGGTGCGCTCAATCCGGCGCGCTTCCAGGGTTCCGATGCGGTGTTCAACATCGGTTGCGCCGTGGCCGCCGTGCAGACCCTGCCCGATGGCGTGTACATCACCATGAACGGCCGCGTGTGGGACCCGTCCAAGGTGCGCAAGAACCGCGACGCCAATCGCTTTGAAGAGAACAACGGCTGATTGCCACGCTATCGCTGCAAAGAGAAAGGCCCGGCCATCACTGACCGGGCCTTTTGCTTTTACAACACCGTGATTACTGCACGTTGAGATTTACATCATCGAGGACGAACGAGGTCTGCTCGGACGAATCCTCCGTGCCGGTGAACTTGATCGTCACCGTCTGGCCGATGTACGCGCTGAGATCGAAAGTCGCGAGCGAGTAACCCGCCGCTGCGTTGAGGTTCGAGTACGTGACCAGGGTCTTCAGCAAGGTGCCGCTGCTGTTGAGTACTTGCACGGTGAGTTTGTCGTACGCCGTGGTCCTGGTGGTCTCGGCGGTATCGATGTGCAGGTAGTAGGTCAACGTAGCCGAGCTCTTGCCGCTGGGAATGGTCACCTTCTGCGACGCCGTGTCGGTGTGCGCGCTGCCGTAACCGTCCAGCCACACGAACCAGGTGCCGGCATGCGCCGTCTCGCCGCTGCAGGTGCTGTTGCTGCAGAGCGCGCCGGAGCTGATCGTCCACGGGGTGGCCGCGCCGGTTTCAAAGCCCGGGTTCACGATCAGCTGCGACGGCGTACCGCCGCCCGTCACCGTCACCGACGAGGTCTTGCTCGAGGTCTTGGCGCTGACGCCATCGGTCACCGTCTCGGTGACGCTATACGTGCCGGCCGCGGCATAGGTATGGCTCGGGCTCGCGGTTGTAGCGCTGCCGCCATCGCCGAAGGTCCACGAGTACGAGGAGATGCTGCCGCCCGTATCGGTCGAGCTGTCGGTGAAGTTGGCGGTGAGGCCATTGGTGACAAAGCTGAAGTTCGCCGTCGGCGTGCCGCCCGTACCACCACCGCCGCCGCCCCAGTACTGAGTGACGTAGCTGTTGAACTTGGCGATGTCGAGCGAACCCCAGCCGGTGGCGTTGTCGTAGCCGGCCTTGGCCGTGTAGCCGTTGCCGCTGTAGCCATTGTTGCCCGAGGTGACGTCATGCAGCGGCGTGGCGTCGGTGGGGAAATGCGCGTACATGTTCTGGGTCGGCAAGCCCAGTGTGTTGTTGTTGGCCGAGAGAATGCGCGCCCAGATGCCGACGAAAATCGGCGAGGCAAGGCTGGTGCCGCCGATCTGGTAGGTCTGGCCCTGGATCACGATGTTGGCGCCAGTGGATTGCGCTGCATCGAACGCCACGTCGGGCACCTGACGCTTGGTCACTGACGAACCCAGCGCAGTGGTCTGCCAGCTAGGTGCGGCTTCGAACAGACTCACGCCGCCACCGGTGGCCCACAGGCGCTTGTTGTTGTCGCCATTGTTCGGATCGACGGCCGCCAGGCCTTCGTTCCACACCGTCTCGCCCGACCACGTGGTGCCCGTGGTGCTGAGTGTGGTGCCGCCGACCGCCACCACGTTCGGCGAACTGGCGGGCTCGCTCACGGAGTAATGGGTGAGCGAGATTTTCACCGTGCCCGCGGAGTTCGCGACGTAGCCCGGGGCACCTTCGGTCGGATCGCTGGACCACTGGTACACACCGGCATCGCCCGAAGCGATGGAGAAGGTCTGACCCTGCGCCACCGCCTGCGCGAAGATCGCATCGTCGGCCGACTGCGTGCCTGAGCTATTGGCCGCCGATTCGTCCTCGCCCAGCGACACGTTGATCACCTTCGCCGTGTTGTCGGTCACCGCGCGGTTGTACGCCGCGGTGATGGCCGCATCGGTGAGGCAGCTGTCGTTGGCGCAGTTGGGCGCGGAGTAGAAGATCAGCGTGTTCACGCCGCCAGAGGTACCGGTGATGGTCTGGCTATCCAGGTTCCATTCGCCGTCGCCATCGGGATCGTCCGCATAGGCCTGGCTGCCGGTCTTCACCACTTGCGTGTTCACCGTGCTCATGCCGGCGCCGGTAGTGAAAGTTTTCAGATCGGCAATGGTCTGGGTCATGTCACCCCAGGTGATGATGCCGACCTTGGTGGACGATGCCGTCGGCGTGCTGCCTGCGTCGTAGATCGCCGGGAAATCCTTGGGGCTGTGCGAGGTCTGCACCGCCGCAGCCTGGATGCCGACGTTGTTCGCGTTCGCATGCACCGGCCCCACGATGTGATGCATGGTGTGCGGCACGTTGAGGTTCTGCAGGCCGAGCACGGCGTTGACGATGCCACCGAGCGCAGCCGGCACCTGCACGGCCGAGTCGTTGGCGATGCGCTGCTTGCCGCCAAAGGCGAAGGTGCGCATGGTGGTGCGGAAGGCCGCGTTGACCGAGGTGGCGTTGCCATCGGCCTCGATCAACATGTTGTTGGGCGACACCTGCACATGGTTGAAGCCTGATTGGCGCAGATGCGCCAGCACTTGCGCCACCTGATCGTCGGTGGGCGCATAGCGTGCCTTGAACTGCGCAGGCGTGAGGAACTGATGGAACTGCGCGCTGGCGGGATCGTTCACTGCGTGCAGGAACCTCTCCAGCTCATCCACGTTGCGCAGGTTGAGGCTGAGCGCCACATGCACCGGCTTGCTCGCTTCCAGCGGCGACACCGTGGCCGCGTCGACGGTGGGCGAGCCGTGCATGCTCAGTGTCCAGGTGCTGTTGCCTGCCGCCGCCGTGGTGGCTGCGGTGCTTAGCCCAGACGAGCGGCTGATGGCCGCCTGCGTGCGGACGCCTACCCAGGCATCGTTGGTCGCCGCATGCAGCGTCCCTGCCATGGCCATCGACATCGCCATCGGCAGCAGTGCCTTGCGAATCGCCTTTCCCCGCAAATCGATACGAACAGTCATTCTTGTCTCCTTGACGTTTTTGAGGACGAACCGACCCGATGCGGTGCGATGCACCACATGCATGAAGGCGCCGCTGTGCGCGGCCTCGGGTCTCGTGACTGTGCTGCGATCCGATAGACGTCCGGGCCTGCTTTCCCCCTGCCATTCCATGGAACGGCATGCCCGAACGAAGACTCGCTAAACGACGCCCACCGCGCGAATGCCGGTGCCCTCGTCGCCAAAGGACCACCCGTCAACCCTCCCGCTGACGGATTAATTGACGCTAATCAAGAAAATTCGATGCGTCAATGACAGCAACGCATGCCTGAAAATCCGCGATAAACAGCAATTAGCTGCGATCGATTGCGTTGATTCGTTTTTTCATGCGTTTGCTTGCACCAAGCGGACAGTCACAGGAACGCAATTAATTTCCCGACTGATTAAACACTTATAAAAAGTGGTGATGCCGTTCTCAATATCAGCATGAACATCACATTGGCGCTCTGGCGCGAGTTATATCGATTCTAAAATTTTGGCCTGCAACCCGGCGTCTTTCAGCTCGAAAGCGAAGGCGCGAAAGTTATTGCGCAAGCGCCGCAGCAAGCTCTACACGCCATGCTGACGAAGCTAACTCCCGGCTAAATCCGGACCCTGCCGACGAGCTTGCCGAACACGACAAAACAGACTGCGGAGTGCAGCCTGTCGTCGCCGCGAGTGGGCGCAGCGATCTGTATCAAACGTATCGAACGCAAACGATCGGCGCACGGGGCGAAGCCGTGCACATCATCGATTCAACAGGAAACACGCCGGCGTTGCGGCGTCAGAGCATGCCCGTTTCAAGCTTGGCCGCATCCGACATCATGGAATGATTCCACGGCGGATCGAACACCAGGTCCACGTCGGCTTCAGCGACGGTGGGGATGAGTTCGAGCTTGGTGCGCACGTCGTCGACAAGGATGTCGCCCATGCCGCAGCCCGGTGCGGTCAGGGTCATTTTCACGTAGACCTTGCGCTGGTCGGGAGCCGGATGCTCCACGCTCACGTCATAGACCAGGCCGAGCTCGACCACGTTGATCGGGATTTCCGGATCGAACACGGTACGCAGCTGCTGCCACACGAGCGCTTCGACGTCCGAGTCGCTGGCATCGCTGGCCAGTTCGATCGGCGGCGGCGGTTCCTTGCCCAGCGCGTCGGCATCGTTGCCGGCGATGCGGAACAGGTTGCCTTCCACATAGACGGTGAAGCTGCCGCCCAGCGCCTGGGTGATGTAACCGATCTGGCCGGCCGGCAGGCTGACCGTTTCGCCTTGGGGCACCATGACTGCCTGGCAGTCGCGCTCCAGGGTGAAAGGTTCGCTGCTTAGACTGAAACCGCTCATGCCGATCCTGCCAACTCTCATCGTTGGGCGCGGCCTTCGCCACGCCAAGCTGTCTATTATGCCGGTTGACGACCGGTCATGCCGACGAAATCAGGTCGCGCCGCCTCAATCTCAAGGGGGACGCGGCGTCACGGGACTTCAGGCCGGGGACAGCGACGTGCCGCCGCGCGCTATCATGAGAGTTTACGCCCGGGAAATACCGTGTCCGCCGTCCAGTTTGTCGCTTGCCGCTCATGAAGGTGCGGGCCACCTTTTCCCTGTTGTTCGCGCTGGTGAGCGCCCTGATGCTGGGGCTGGCTGCCGGCGCGGTCTGGATGGTTCCGACGCTCTACTCGCGCCACCCCCTGCCCTGGCCGGCGCTGCCGGCGGGCTGGCTGCTGGGCAAGGCCGTGCGCCATTGGGTTCGCCCGGCCGGCGGTCATGCCGCCCTTCTGGCTGCCACCGCGACCTTCGTCGCGGTGCTCTACGTCAACGTGCTGACGGCCGCGGCCCGCATTTCCGGACTCATGGGCCTGGGCCTGATCGATTCGATGCGCACGGCCGGTCTGGGCCTGCTGCTCCAGCTCGCCGAACTGGGTTGCACGCCCGTCGACGACGTCTGGTTCCTTGCCGGCATGGGCATCGCTGCCTTCGTCGCATTCCGCCACGACCAGCCCCCGAAGACCGGCGGCTGATCGGGCCTCAACTCTCCAGCGTCTTCAGCGCGGCGACCAGTTCACTGGCAGCCGCCTGGCCATCGCCGTACAGCATGCGTGCGTTGTCCGCGTAGAACAGCGCATTCTCGATGCCGGCAAAGCCGGTGCCCTTGCCGCGCTTGACCACGATCACCTGCCTGGCGTCCGCCACATCGAGGATGGGCATGCCGTAGATCGGCGAGGACGGATCGGTCTTGGCCAGCGGATTGACCACGTCGTTGGCGCCGATCACCAGGGCCACGTCGGTCTGCGGGAATTCGGGATTGATGTCGTCCATGTCGGCGATCAGGTCATAGGGCACACCCGCTTCCGCCAGCAACACATTCATGTGGCCGGGCATGCGGCCGGCCACCGGATGGATGGCAAATTTCACCTTCACGCCACGCTCGATCAGCAGCTTGGCGAATTCCCACACCTTGTGCTGCGCCTGCGCCACGGCCATGCCGTAACCGGGCACGATCACCACGCGCTCGGCGTAGGCCATCATCACCGCGGCATCGCTGGCCTCGATCGGTTTCTGGCTGCCGGCAATCTCCTGCGCCGCACCGCCGGCTGCGCCAAAGCTGCCGAACAGCACGTTGCCGATCGAACGATTCATCGCCTTGGCCATCAGCTGGGTGAGCAAGGTACCGGCGGCACCCACCACGGTGCCGGCGATGATCATCGCCTCGTTTTGCAGCACGAAACCCTCGAACGCCACGGCCAGGCCGGTAAAGGCGTTGTAGAGCGAAATCACCACCGGCATGTCCGCGCCGCCGATCGGCAGGGTCATCATCAGGCCGAACAGCAGGGCCAGCCCGAAGAAGGTGACGATCAGCGGCATGCTCAAGTGGCCGCTGGCGATCATCCCGCCCAACACCACGGCGGCGCCCAGCACCAGCAGGTTCACCACCCGCTGTCCCGGGAAGACGAAACGGCGGTCCAGCCAGCCCTGCAGCTTGGCAAAAGCGATCAGGGAGCCGGAAAAGCTGACCGAACCGATCAGCGCACCGAGTACGGCCAGCACCAGTTGCGCCGTGCCGGGGGTATCGGCCCCGCTGGCCGTGAACTGCCCGCCATCCAGCAGGGTCACGGCGTTGCCGGCATAACTGAACAGCTCGGCGGCGCCGATGGCTGCCGCCGCGCCGCCGCCCATGCCGTTGTAGAGGGCGACCATCTGCGGCATGTCCGTCATGGCCACGCGCCGCCCCGACCACCAGGCGGCGGAGACGCCGATTAGCACGGCAGCCAGGATCAGCCCCCGGTTGTGCAGGTCAGGCAGCGCAAAGGTGGCCAGCACCGCCACCAGCATGCCCACACCAGCCCACACAATGCCGCCCCGCGCGGAACGCGGCGAACTCATGCGCTTGAGACCGAGGATGAACAGCAGGGCAGCGAGGAAGTAACAGGCCTTGATCAGTACCGGCAGCCAGGCCATTACTTCGCCTCCTTGCCGGCGCTGGGCTTGCTGGACTTGAACATCTCCAGCATGCGTTCGGTCACCACATAACCGCCGGCGGCATTGCCGGCACCCAGTAGTACCCCGATAAATCCGATCGTCATCTCGAACGGGGTCTGGGCGTGGCCTAGCGCTATCATGGCGCCCACCAGCACAATGCCGTGGATGAAGTTGGAGCCGGACATCAACGGCGTGTGCAGAATGACCGGTACCCGGGCGATGATCTCGTATCCCGTGAAAGCGGCCAGCATAAAGACATAAAGCGCCAGGAAACCGTCGAGCATGACCCCTCCCCGCCAGGACATCGGTGTAGCCGCACTATACGGTTGCGGGTCAACGCGTGCGAGCGTCGGACGTTGATAGCAGAGGACGTACCGATGGAGTCTCACGATGGCCGAGCCGACGAACCGGATGAGGACGGCATGAACAGCGCCGTCTCCACGCTAGACACCGATTTGTTGGCCGACGACGTTCGGGCGGCCCCCGCGTCGATGAATGCCTTCCTGACCCAGGTGGAACGCCGCGCCTTTCGCATGGCCGAGCTGAACCTGGGGCACCGCGAAGACGCCATGGACGCCGTCCAGGACGCCATGCTGAGGCTGGTCAAGCATTACAGCGAAAAACCCGCGCAGGAATGGACTCCCCTGTTCTGGGGCATCCTGCGCCGGCGCATCGTGGATCTGCAGCGTCGCCGCAAAGTGCGCTCGATCATGGTGGGCTGGCTGGGCGGGAAGGATGATGACGGCGAAGATCTGCCCGCCTGGGAACCGGCCGACACCGGCCCCGGCCCGCTGGAGCGCCTGAACGATGCACAGTCTTACGCGGATATGGCAGCAGCCGTGAAACTGCTGCCCCAGCGGCAACGCGAAGCTTTCATGCTGCGCGTGCTGGAAGGCCTGGATGTGGCGGAAACCGCCCAGGCCATGGGATGTTCGGAAGGGAGCGTTAAAACACACCTGTCGCGCGCGCTGCAACGTCTGCGCGACCAACTGGAGGCATGGCGATGAATGCGCCTGACAACCACTTCGAACGTCGCGCCCGCGAGCTGTATCGCGAGGCTTCGCGCCAGCTCGACCCGGCCGTGGCCGCCCGCCTGCGTGCAGCCCGACGCGACGCGCTAGCCAAAGCCGACCAGTCCTCGCTGGCGCACCGACTGCTGCAGCTGCTGCTGCCGGCAGGGGCGTTTGCCGCCATCGCGTTCGTCGCTTTGTTCATGTCTTCGCCGGTGCAGCGCCCCACCACGGCCAAGCCCGCCGGCGCCAGCCAAGTCGTGGATGTCGACGGCGAACTGCCGCCCGATGCCGCTGCTGCCGATCCGACGCTGTACCAGAACCTGGATTTCTACGGCTGGTTGGCCAAGAACAGCGATAGCGAGGCGAGCAGGTAACCATGCGTCGATGCCGTGTTTTCATGTCGCTGTTGTTAGTCCTTGGACTCAGCGGCATCGCCACTACCACGCTGGCCCAGCAGAATCCGCCGCCGCCGGGCGCGCAGGATAGTTTTCCGCATGGGCCGCCAGGTGGCGGGGCTTTTCCGCCCGATTTGCCGCGGGGCGATATGCCTCCCGGCCCACCGCCTGGCACACCGCCGGGGCCGCCGCCGCAACCGCGCCCGTGGCAGAGCCTGTCGCCGGACGAGCGCACGATCCTGGCTCCGTTGGCTGACAAGTGGAATACGTTCCCGCCGGAGCGCCAGGCGCACATGCTGCAGCGTGCCCAGCAGTGGCGGTCGTTGCCGCCCGACCAGCGCGAGGCGATCCGCCAGCGCATCGACCAGTGGCAGAAGATGACGCCGGAGCAGCGCGAACAGGCCCGCGAGAACAGCAAGCGCTTCCAGCAATTGCCGCCGCAGGAGCGTGAGCAACTGCACGCCGCCTTCCAGCGCTTCCAGCAGCTGTCGCCCGATCAGCGCGAGCAATTGCTGCGCCAGTGGCATAGCGAAATGCGCGATCGCCCGATGGGTCCGCCGCCCAAGGGACCCCCTGGCGGCGGTCCCAGGCACTGAACCGAAAAGCCCCGCGATGCGGGGCTTTTTTACGCGAGTTGCATCAACCCTGAAAGTGGGGCTCGCCGTTGCGCGTGACGCAACTCTTGGCGATCAGCTCATCGTTGAAGTCGGGCGTCAGCGCGCCGCCTTGCAACATCAGTTCGACGAAGTTGTACACGTTGCGCGCGATCATCTCCGAGGCATGCAGCGGTGCGCCGGCCGGCAGGTTGAGCGGGCCCAGGATCACCACGCCGTTGTGCTCCACCCGCTCGCCCGGCTGGGTCAGCTCGCAATTGCCGCCGCCCTCCGCCGCCAGATCCACGATCAACGCGCCGGGCTTCATGCCATCGACCATCGCACGGGTCACGATCTTGGGTGACGGACGGCCGGGCACGGCCGCAGTGGTCACGATCACATCGACGCTCTTCAGATGCTCGGCCAGGGCTTGCTGCTGCGCGGCGCGTTCTTCGGCGGTGAGTTCGCGCGCATAGCCGCCGCTGCCGGCGGCGCTCACGCCCAGCTCGATGAATTTCGCGCCGAGCGATTCCACTTGCTCGCGCGTTTCGGGCCGCACGTCATAGCCTTCCGTCTGCGCGCCGAGCCGGCGTGCGGTGGCGATGGCTTGCAGGCCGGCCACGCCAGCGCCGATCACCAGCACGCGCGAGGGGCGGATGGTGCCGGCGGCAGTGGTGAGCATGGGAAAGAATTTGGGCGAGGCTTCCGCCGCGATCAGCATGGCGCGATAACCGGCCACGGCCGCCTGTGAGCTGAGCACGTCCATCGCTTGCGCGCGCGTCGTGCGCGGCAGCAATTCCAGCGCAAAAGCCGTCAGGCGCTGCTTGCCCATGGCCACGATGCGTGCCGCCGCGCCGTAGGGACGCAACTGGCCCACCACCACCGCGCCTTCGCGCAAACGCGCCCACACGCTGTCGTCGGGAGGGAGCACGCAGGTGAACACATCGGCCTGCGCCAGCACGCTGTCGGCATCGGCGAATTCGACATCGGCATAGGTGCTGTCGGGGAAACCGGCGGCTGCGCCGGCACCGCGTTCCAGCAGCACGCGCACGTCCTTGCCACGCAGCTTCCTGGCCACTTCCGGTGTGATCGCGACGCGGCGTTCGCCAGCGGCGGTTTCGCGCAATGCAGCCACGGTGATCGGCATCGTGCATCCTCTGCGAGAGTGGTGAACCTGCAGGCATCCTATCTGAAGGCCCGTCGGACCGACCACCGCCCTCTTGCAGTCATTCGGCCAAGGGAGTTAACTGGCCCGCCACCGGTACGCAAACCGCGTAGGCAAGCAGTTCCGGTGGGGATCGTGCTATGGAGATCCCGATGACTGCTGTCGTTGTTCCCGATGTCCTGCTGAACCTGGCGCGCCAGGCGCGTGAAAACGCATACGCGCCCTACTCCCGCTTCCTTGTTGGTGCTGCGCTGGTGACCCACGACGGCCGTTACTTCAGCGGCTGCAATGTGGAAAACGCCTCGTACGGCCTGTGCAATTGCGCCGAGCGCACGGCATTGTTCTCCGCCGTAGCCGCCGGCTGCCGACCGGGCGATTTCGCCGCCATGGCCGTGATTGGCGATACGCCGACGCCGATCAGCCCCTGCGGTGCCTGCCGCCAGGTGATGTCCGAGCTGTGCGACGAGGCCACGCCGGTGTGGCTGGGCAATCTGGCCGGCGCCGTGCAGGAAACCACGGTGCAGGCGCTGCTGCCGGGGTCGTTCCGATTGGCCAGCTGAGGCGTTGCAAAGGACGGTGAGCGAGACGTGAGCGGTCCACGCCGCTTCTCTCGCTCCCCTCGGGGCTTTAGCATCAGGGTTTGGCCTCCCCGGACCTCCCCATGTCCCACGATCTTTCCCTGCTGCAGCAGCGCCATTCGGTTCCGTCCCGCCAGCTGGGCGAACCGGGCCCCGATGCGGCCACGCTGCAGACGCTGCTCGAAGCGGCCATCCGCGTGCCCGACCACGGCAAGCTCGAGCCGTTTCGCATCATCCTGCTGCAAGGCGACGCCAAGCTCGCCTTCGGTGAGCGGATGGCTACGCTGTCGCTGCGGGTCAATCCCGACATGGCCGATTCCAAGCGCGAGAAAGACCGCACGCGCTACGACTTTGCGCCGCTGGTGGCGGTGGTGGTCGCGCGGCTGGATGCGCAGAGCAAGGTGCCGGTGATCGAGCAACAACTGTCCGCCGGCTGCGTGGCTTACAACCTGTTGTTGGCTGCACAAGCGCTGGGCTTTGGTGCGCAGTGGCTCACCGGCTGGGCCGCTTATCACCGCGATGCGGCGGCCGTGCTTGGCCTGAAGGACAACGAAAGCGTCATCGGCTTCGTGCATATCGGCACGCCGCAGATCGACGTGCCCGATCGCGAGCGGCCGGTACTCGCCGAGGTGGTCAGCACATGGACGCCATGAGCCGTCCAGCCGTCCATCTGGTGGATGGCAGTCTCTATGTGTTCCGCGCCTGGCATTCCATGCCGGATGAGTTCCACGACGCCGATGGACATCCGGTCAACGCGGTGCATGGCTTCACCCGCTTTCTTTGCGAACTGCTGGAAAAGGTCAAACCCGAGCACTTGGCGGTGGCTTTCGATGCCTCGTTGACCACCTCGTTCCGCAACGCGATTTATCCGGCCTACAAGGCCAATCGCGAGCTGCCGCCGCCGGATCTGGAGCGCCAGTTCGTGCTGTGCCGCGAAGTGACCCAGGCCTTGGGCATACCGGTGCTGATCGACCATACCTTCGAAGCGGACGATCTCATCGGCAGCGCCTTGTGGACGTTGCGGGCGCACGGCATGCGCAGCGTGATCGTGTCGGCCGACAAGGATTTCGGCCAGCTGCTGGGCGAGTTCGACGAGCAATGGGATTACGCGCGCAACCTGCGCTGGGGCCCTGCCGGCGTGCACGAGCGCATGGGCGTGCATCCGCACCAGGTGGCCGACTATCTGGCGCTGTGCGGCGATGCGGTCGACAACATCCCCGGCGTACCCGGCGTGGGCGCCAAGACGGCGGCGGCCTTGCTCGCCCATTTCGGCAGTCTCGATGCGCTGCTCGATCGCGTGGACGAGGTCCCGTTTCTGCGCATACGTGGCGCCGCCAGTTGCGCGGCGAAGCTGCGTGAGCATGCGGAGGCGGCTCGGCTGTATCGGCGTCTCACGCGGATTGCGCTGGATGCGCCGGTGCCGACGGAAGCGGATGCCCTGCGGCGCTTGCGTGGCGAAATGGAGGCGATGGATGCGTTATGTGAGCGGCTGCGTTTTGGGCCGCTGACGCGGACGCGGTTGAGGGCGTTGTTGAGCTGAACGACAACCTCACCGTTTTTGTAGGAGCGCACTTGTGCGCGACCAACCTGCGAAGGGCGGCCCTTCGGTCCGCGGTCGCGCACAAGTGCGCTCCTACAAGGGGCTCGAATCGCAGTAGCATGAGGGGATGCAAGGCGTGCCCTCCACTTTTTCATCGCAGCGCGACGAAGCCGAGTTTCGGCTGGTGGCGCATCGACCGGGCGTGGAGCTTTATCGCGCGCACATCGTGCGTCATGCGTTTGACCCGCATACGCACGATGGCTTCGGCCTGGGTGCGATCGAATCGGGGGTGGAACGGTTTCGCTATCGCGGCGCCGATCATCTCGCTCCCGCCGATTCGGTGGTGATGATGAACCCGGATGAGTTGCACACCGGCCGCGCGGAAACGCACGGCGGTTGGCATTACCGCATGGCGTATATCGAGCCATCCGTGGTGGCCGAGGTGATGGGAGAGTCCGCATGGTGGTTCAGCGATGTGGTGCGCGAGGATTTGCCGAGCGCACGACGTGTGACCGAGTTGCTTGATGCGTTGTGGCGGGCTCGTGAACCCTTGGCATTCGACAGTCTGTTGTACCAACTGCTGAGTCAGTTTCGCCGGCATGCGCGGGTGCCACTCAAGGCGACGGATGGACGTGCGGCGCGTTTTGCACCGGTAGTGGATTATCTGCATGAGCATCTTGCGCACCGGCTCACGCTTGATGAACTCGCTGGCGTGGCAGGCCTGAGTCCGTTCCATTTTTTGCGGCAATTCCAGACGCAGCATTACGCCACGCCGCAGCAGATGCTGATGGCCTTTCGGCTTGCCGAAGCGAAGCGGTTGTTGTCGCGTGGTGAATCGCCTGCGCAGATAGCTGCGGCCGTCGGGTTGACCGACCAGGCGCATCTGACGCGGGCGTTTGCGCGTCGTTATGGGGTGACGCCGGCGCGGTACCAGCGGGCTGTGCGCGCGTAACCAGCAATCCGCCGCCTTTTTTGTGGGAGCGCACCCTGTGCGCGACGAATCTCGCCAAGAGTGTCGGCTTTCGCGAGGCCCAGTCGCGCACAGGGTGCGCTCCCACAGAAAAGCGGGAACGCTCGGCGGGCGCAATCTCGTACAAGACGGCGGCCGCTCTTAGTGCCACGCTGCCCGCATGTTGAAAGGTACTCTCTACGCCCTCGCCGCCGGCCTGATGTGGGGCCTGGTCTTCGTCAGCCCATTGCTGCTGCCGGAGTATCCGGCGGCATTGCAATCGGTTGGCCGCTACCTCGCCTTCGGGCTGATCGCCTTGCCGCTGGGCTGGATGGATCGGCGCGCGCTGCGCGTGCTCAGCCGTGCCGACTGGATCGAAGCGCTCAAGCTCGCGGCCATCGGCAACCTGCTCTATTACCTGTGCCTGGCCAGCGCGATCCAGCTGGCCGGCGCGCCGCTGCCGAGCATGATCATTGGCTGCCTGCCGGTGGTCATCGCGGTCACCGCCAATCTGCGCTATGGGCATCGCGATGGGCACCTGCCATGGCTGTCGCTGGCGCCATCGCTGGGGCTGATCGCCATCGGCATCGCCTGCGTGAACCGGGCGGAGATCGCCATGCTTGGCCACCCGTCCGGTGCAGACCTGTGGCGCTATGCGCGCGGCGGCTTGCTCGCGGTGGGCGCGGTGGTGTGCTGGACCTGGTATCCGCTGCGCAATGCCGCCTGGTTGCGCCGGCATCCGGATCGCAGCCCGCGCGCGTGGGCCACGGCGCTGGGCCTGGCTACCTTGCCGCTGGCGGTGTGCGGCTATGCCTTGCTGTGGGCGGGGATGAAGATCGCCGACCAACCCTTCGCCCTGCCGTTCGGTCCGCATCCCTGGCGCTTCATCGGCCTGATGGTGGCGATAGGCTTGTTCGCCTCGTGGCTGGGCGCGCTGTGCTGGAACGCCGCGAGCCAACGTCTGCCCACGGCGATCGCCGGGCAGTTGATCGTGTTCGAGACGCTCGCCGCGCTTGCCTACGCTTTCATCCTGCGTGGCCATCCGCCCGGCGCGCTCACTCTGGCAGGCGTGGCCCTTCTCATTGCCGGCGTGATGTGGGCCGTGCGCATCAAACCGTTGCCGGTCGAACTGGCGGTGGAGTGATCGCGTGGTTGTGGCCAACCGGAGCGCGCGGCAACATGCATGACTCCCCTCCTGCCACGCGGCCAAGCCGATGAATCAGCCAGACTCCCGCATTCCCGCCGATGCCGACGCACCGGTGGAAACCCTGTACGTCGGCAAGTGGCTCAGCCTGCGCAAGCGCGGGCGCTGGGAGTTTGCCGAACGCAACAACCCCGGCGGCGCGGTGATCATTCTGGCGGTGACGCCGGAAGACAAGCTGCTGTTCGTGGAGCAGTACCGCGTGGCCATCCGCAAGCACACCATCGAGATGCCCGCCGGCCTGGTCGGCGACCTGCACGAGCATGGCGATGAAGATGTGCTGCTGGCGGCGGGCCGCGAACTGGAAGAAGAAACCGGCTATCGCTGCGCACGCCTGGATTTTATCCACGAGGGGCCGTCGTCCTCGGGCATGAGCACCGAGATGATCGCCTTCGTGCGGGCCTGGGATCTTGAGAAGGTCGGCCACGGCGGCGGCGACGAGAGCGAGAACATCATCGTCCACGAGGTGCCGCGGGCGCAGGCCGGCCAGTGGCTGTTTGCGCGTGCCGCCGAGGGCTACTCGATCGACCCGAAGCTGTTCGCCGGCCTGTGGTTTATCGAGCACACCCAGCCGAGGGCCTGAAGCTGAACGCAAGCACCAGCAGGGACTAAAGATTTCGGCGGGGACGCCGATGTGAGTCATGTCGACCCATCCCAACCTGACCACATCATGGATCCCCTTATGAAGAAGACCCTGATCGCCGCCGCCCTGTTCCTGGCCGCTCCGCTGGCCGCCCACGCCGCTTGCGCCCCGACCGATTTCGCCGTGCAGGACTTCAAGATGAAGCTCGTCGGCGCCGGCGCCGCCGCCCGCCTGAGCCTCAGCGGCTCGCTGGTGAATCATTGCGCCGAAGCTGCCGCCGCGCAGATCAGCATCGACGCCAAGGACACCTCGGGCAAGGTCATCCAGAGCAAGAAGGGCTGGCCGGCCGGCACCACCAACATCGGCCCGGGCCAGTCGGTGGAGTTCGATCTGGGCCGTCTGTTCCGCTTCGATCCCGAGATGCAGCAGTACACCGTCGGCGTGGCCGACGTGCGCACCTGGTAAACCTCGCGTTGGTGTAAGCCCCTACGCTTTATTTGCTTTTCTTCGAGGCTCCTCCCGGGGCCTCTTTTTTTGCGCCGGGCTTGAACAAGTGTGACGCAGTTCAAGTTTTCGAGCGTTTGTCCGATATGCTGGGAAGACCCAGACACCGCCTCATCGGAGGCCCAGGGCGCCCTCTCGGCCGGGAGGGACCTGGCACCAGGGAGAGCCATGCATCTCGACATCCCAACCCTGACTCTCGCCTGCCTGCTGATGGGTATCGGTGCGGCGGTTGGCTTTACGTCGTTGATGGCGGTCTTGAACACACAGAAGGTGCTGCGCATCTGGGTGGCCAGCATCTGGATCAATACCCTCGGCGTCACGCTGATCGGATTGCGCAACCACATCCCCGACGTCATTTCGATCGTCATCGGCAACGGCCTGCTGGTCACCGGCAACATCCTCACGCTCAGGGGCATTGCCCAGCACCTGGGCTTGCCGATGCGCTGGCGCTGGCCGGGCAGTTTCGCCGTGGTCTATACCGGCGCCATCGCCTGGTTCGCCTTTGTCACGCCCAACCTGGGCGCACGCCTGCTGGCCGGCAGCCTGCAGGCGATGGCGTTCAATTTTGCCTATGCGTATCTGCTGCTGCGCTACAGCGAGGCGGACATCCGCAAGAGCTGCCGCATCGCCGGCGCCGTGCTGGTGACCAATGGCCTGTTCTATCTGGCCCGCGTGTTCGCTCCGCTGGACCCTGGCTCCAGCCAGAACCTGATGAGCGCCGGCATGCCCGTGGCAGCGACCTACGTGGTCGGCATCCTCACCACGCTGGCTTCGTACTTCGCCTTGCTGCAGCTCATCACCGAACGGCTGGTGGTGGACCTGCGCCGCGCGGCACGCACCGACGGCCTCACCGGCCTGCTCAATCGCAGCGCGATCGTGGCGGAAGGCCGCGCGTCGCTGGAGCGCTGCCTGGAACGCGGGCAGCCGTTTGCACTGCTCATTTTCGATCTGGATCACTTCAAGCAGATCAACGATCGCTGGGGCCATGACGCCGGCGATGCGGTGCTGCGCCACGTGTCACAGATGCTGCGCAAGGCGGTGCAGCGGCCCGATTACCTGGCCAGTCGCTACGGCGGCGAGGAGTTCGTGGTGGCGCTGCCCGGGGCCACCCTGGTGCAGGGACTGGAGACGGCCGAGCGCCTGCGGCTCGCACTGGCGCATTCGCATGCGCGCATGGGCGAGCAGACCATCCCGGTCACCGCCAGCATCGGCGTCGCGGTGGCGCGGCAGGGCACGCGCTTCGAGCATCTGGTGCGCCAGGCCGACCAGGCGATGTATCGCACCAAGTTCGATGGCCGCAACGGCGTGAGCTTCGCGGGCGACCACGATGCGCGGCTGGCCGAAGCGGGCGATTCGCGCTGCTGACCGGCTGTCGCGCCATCGGTGAAAACGGATCGGCCGGCTTCCTGCTGCAAGCGAAGCCGACCGCCCTCACCGTATCGCCAGGCGAACTTACTTCGCCGTCTTGAGTTCGACCACCAAGGCCTTGGTCGGCGTGGTGCCGGTGTTCTGATTGCTGTGCGTGAGCGGCTCGCTATAGATCGCCTCGCCGGCCTTGCGTTCCATCTCGGTCACCTTGCCGTCGGCGCTGGTGCTCTTCGCCTTGCCGCCCGTCTCGAAGTAGACGACGTTGGCCGGGTGCGAATGCATCGGCAACGATTCCCCGGGTTTCAACCAGACTTCAATGACCCGTACCTGATCGTTGTCGATCAGCACCTTGGTGTTTTTGGGTGCCACCTTGACCATGTCCTGGGCGCATACCGATCCTGCAAAAACGCAGGCCAGCGCCAGCAACGCACACTTCATGCTGCACGAAACGGAAGTCTTCATCACACGTCCTCCAGCAGTTCGACGACGTCGGTAAGGCTTCCGCGAATGCGCGGAAACCTGCGTTTGGACGTCCTTTTCCGTGGTGGGCGGAACGCCCACCTCATGCCCCTGCATGGATCCGAATACTGGCGAGGCGACGTGCGCTGTCGCGACGCGTCACGATCGTGTGCATGCGCAAGTCGAGGGGGCGGAAGCGACGACGTGTGCCTTGAAAATGCCGGAAACGACAAGCTCGGGAAGGATGCTCCCGATGTCCGCAGAAACCTACGCCCCGTCCGTGGCAGCGTCAATTGAGCGGACGGCCGAGCGAGCAATGCGCCAACCAGCCTCCGCCCGGCACCGGACTGCCGCGTAGCCGACGTAAGGTTCAGGCAACCCTTACACGCATTCCTGGCATCGATGGGCAAGTTTCTCGGCTATGCTCGTCTCGCTTCCCGGGGGGGAGGCAAAGCAGGGGAATCCAAGCTATGCATGACGAGACCATGGCCTCGGGCGTGTACTTGCCCGAGATTGACGTCGCACCACCGGCCTTACCCGTAGGCAAGACCCGCCGCCTGGAGTTCCGCGGCAACGCCAGGGACTATTTCCGCATCTGGATCGTCAACGTGGCCCTGAGCCTGGTCACGTTAGGCATTTATTCGGCCTGGGCCACCGTGCGCACGCGCCGGTACATGTATGCCAACACCGTGCTTGCCGGCACGCCGTTCGAATACCTGGCGCGGCCCATCCCGATCCTCAAGGGACGCCTGCTCACCGCGTTGATCTTCGCGGCCTATGTGCTGGGCGGCCAGTTCTACAAACCCGCGCAGGTCGCCGCCGCGCTGGTCATCGCCGTCTTCATGCCGTGGATGATCGTCAAGAGCCTGATGTTCCGCGCGCGCTACTCCTCGTGGCGCGGCCTGCGTTTCTACTTCACCGACGATTACGGTGGCGCCTACAAGTGGTACCTGGGCGTGTACTTTCTGATGGGCATCCCGTTCCTGGGCTTTTTCCTCGCGTCGCTGGCCGGTCACTCCGGCTTTGGCATCGCGCTGGCGTTTGGCGGCGTGGCGGTGATCGCGCCCTGGATCAAGGGCCACCAGCAGGAATGGATGGTCGAGAACCATCACTTCGGCGGCAAGTCGTTCAAGTTCTCGGCCGAGGTCAGCGACTACTACCGCGTTTACGTCAAGACCGCCGGCGTGGCGCTCGCATGGCTGCTGCCCACGATGGCGCTGATGACGGGCATGTTCTTCGCCTTCAAGAGCCAGCTTGCGCTCCACCCCAAGGCACCGCCGCTGCTTGTTGGCGCCGTGGTCTACGCCTGCATGGCGCCGTTCTATCTCGGTGCCTGGACCTTCATCCACACGCAGATGACCAACCTGCTCTACAACAACGCGCATCTGGGTTCGTACCGCTTCCGTTCCACGCTGGGCTACTGGGAGATGTTGGGTATCTATCTCACCAATGGCCTGGCCGTGCTTTGCACGATCGGCCTGGCGATGCCGTGGGTGCGCATACGCCTGGCGCGCTACCGCGCAGACCACCTGGACATCGTCGGCGCGGGCGAGCTCGATGATTTCGTGCGCGATGCGTTTGCCCACGGCGAGATCGGCGCTGCGGCGACCGAAATGGATAGCCTGCTGGGCATCGACATCGGCCTTTAAGCGCGATGATCCCGGCAGTCTATTTCGATGGACGATCCACACGCGCCATACCGGTGACGGTATGGCGCGAAGACTCGCTATTGCACTGGCACACCGGGGGTCGCACGCAGAGCTGGCAGGCGTCGCTGGATGCCTTCGAACCCAGCGCACGGGTGATCGGCCTGCCCTACGCGTTGCGCCTGGCCGACGGTGCGTATTTGCAGGTCGATCACGACGTGCTGCCCGACGACTGGTTTCCCCGTCACCACCGGCTTGAGCGCGTGGTCGACTGGCTGGAACGCAAGTGGCCCGCGGCGATGGCCGGTATCGTGATCATCGTGGCGGCTTTGGCCGGTTTGTTCGAGTTCGGCGTGCCGTGGGCGGCTGATCGCATTGCCTCGCATCTCCCGGCCACGCTTGAACACAGCATGGGCACGCAGTCGTTGGCTGCGCTGGAGGGCCGTCTGTTGATGCCCACCACGCTCAAGCCCGAGCAGCAAGCGCACTATCAGGCCGTGTTCCAGCACTTTGTGCAGGGCATTCACGGCCTGCCCGAGGTGCGCCTGCGTTTTTACACGGCGCCGGCCATCGGCGCGAACGCATTTGCCATGCCCGATGGCAGCGTGGTGTTCACCGATGCGCTGATCAAGGAGCTGCCGGATGATCAGGCCTTCACGGCCGTCCTTGCCCATGAGCTGGGCCATCAGGCACACCACCACCTGTTGCGCGAGGTGTTGCGCAGCTCAGGCGTGTTCATCGTCGCTGGCATGCTGATGGGTGATGTCACCTCGCTCGGCGGCGTGACGGCGGGCGTGCCCATGTTCCTCATCAATGCGCACTATTCGCGCGGATTCGAGGCGGATGCCGATAGCTACGCCTTCGACGCGCTCGCACAGCAGGACATCGATCCGGTGGCTTTCGTACACGCCATGCAAGCGCTGGAACGCGCGCATCCGGAGATCAAGGGCGAGGACAGGAGCATGCGCTATGCCGCCAGCCATCCGATGACGGCGGAGCGGATCGCCCATGCCGATGCGGCGTCACGCGTGTTTCAGGCCCATCACCCGACGTCGCAGGCGACGGGCGTGCACTGAACGCCCGGCCCCCGCGCTGCGCAAACTTCAGTGCAGTACGAACAGCTTGTCGAAGCCGGCTACGCGCCAGCAACTCGCGCTACAGCGCAGAAAACTACGCCGCGCCACCCATGGCATCAATCGAGCAGACGACCGGGCGCTTCAACCAGCGTCAATGGAGCGTCGGTGCAGGCGAGGGCACAGGCAATGGCTTCGTCAGTGACTGCATTCTCTCAGCAAGTGGCCGAAGTGCTGGGTCCGCCGAGAACCTCTGCATGAATTCGCGAACGGTCTGATCCAAACCCGTTCGTGGCTGTGTTTTCTGGATCTGGGCCCTGAGCAGCCATCCCCTGGGGTCGTTGGCCTGCATCAGCTGATCCGCCATTGCCCACCCCCTGTCCCAATCATGGGTCTCATTGGCGTACACATCACCTAACGAGAAAAGCAGATCTGGATCCTGAGGATTCAAGCGCAACGCCTGTTCGAAATCTTGAGCCGCGTGGAAAGGGTCACCCGAAATGCGGTACGCCGACCCACGAAGGCCATAGGCGTTCTGATCTCGCGGCTCCATCCGCACCAGGATATTGCCCTCTTCGATCGCCCACCTCGCTCGTTCCAATTGCAACAAGCCAAATGTGCGCCCTTCTCGAGAACCCAAGTCCGCCGGATAGAACCGAAGCAATTGCGACCGATAGACGACGGCCAAAGCCGGATGACCTCGTTGCTCTGCTGCCCATCCCGCAGCTTTCAGGACGCCCAGCATGGGAACTTCGGCGAAGAATCGCCGATACAAATCAGCGTCGGCAAAGTCGTCACACGCACAATTTTCGATCAATTCCCACGCTCCATCGCGCTGAGACAACAGCAAGCGCAGGAGTGCGTTCTGAGGAGCGTGCACTTGAGCTTGCCCGATCAGGCGATTCATCAAGGCAACGCTACCGCCCCATCGCGGCTCGGCCATGCCAATCAGGCTCGAATAGATCGGAAAACTAGCAGGTTGCACCGCAAGCGCTCGCTTCGCAGCATCAGTGCCATAGCGCGGATCGCTGTCCATCCGCGCGATATGGATCATCGTGTGATAGGCGGGGATGAGCTTGGGATCAATCTCAACGGCACGGTCCAGATCGGCGCGCGCCAAGCCCAGCAGTCGATGCATGGCATCAAAGGCGGTTTGAGGCGTCTTGTCGGCAAAGTCGTCGCCTCGCTGTGCTTGGGCGGTGGCCAAGTAAACCGCGCCGCTTGCCGCCAGCGCGAACGCGTTATCCGGGGATTGTCGCTTCCAGGCATCCATCAACGCGCGCATGTCATCGGAGCCGTCCGAAAACACCTGGTTGTAGATTCGGTCCAACCTGCTTTGTGCCCCGGGTTCGGACTGCTGGGCCTTTTCGGCATTGGCCAGACGTTCTTGCAGTTCGGCTGCCTTTCCCCGTTCGATGAGGTCGCGCACCTCGGCCGAAGTCACCTCGGTATCCAGCATGAAATGACAATACGCCGATGCCACTTCGTCCGACCAATGTACCCCGGGCGGATTGGGATAGGACAAACAGCGCTGCAGCGGATCGGCGATGGCTTCCGCCTTATGCGCCTCATCCAAAAATTGTTGCAACTGCGGTTCGGAGAAAGCCGGCCTTCTGGGCTGCGCAATCGCTGGCCTAACGGCGGCGATCTTCGGCGCTGGCGCTTCTCTCTCCAAATAAAGCGAACAAGCAAAAGCAGCAACCAACAAGAGCGCACCAACAAGCAACAACCGACGCAGTCGGGATGTCATCTCATCAACCTTTTCCGGCCCGGGCCTTCCCCCTCTTCCAGAATACAGGCAGGCAGCAAGCAAGAGCGTGAGCCACTCCAGATCCCGCAAAGCAGGAGCAGGTCAACTCAGTGCAACACGAACAGCTTGTCGAAGCCGGCGACGCGCAAGGTGCCGCGCAGGCCGGTATCCGCGTTGACGATGCGGATCTCCGCGCGATCGGCACCGGCGTGCTCGCGCAGCAGGAGCAGCATGCCGAGCGCGGAGCTGTCCATGCTGGACACTTCGCCCAGGTCGATGACGTAGCTGCGGGCGGCGCGGCCGCCGAGGCAGGCGTCGTGGAAGGCGCGATGCACGGTGAAGTCGAAGCGCTCGCCCAGCTGCAGGGTCACGCAGTCCAGGTCGGGGTCGTGGTGAACGGTCAGGCTCATGGCTCAGGTCCTCAAAACAATTCGATCTCGCCGGCATCCATCGAGTTCTGCAGCGCCGGGCCGCGCGAACGCAGGCGTGCCTTCTCGCGCTGGATGGCCAGGCGGTTGCGCACGCGCTCGGCGCGCTGCGCCAGCGATTCGGCATCGATCGGGCTGCAGGCGAGCTCCTGGATATCGCGGGTGCATTCGGTGGTGATGTCCTGCAACTCGACCAGGCGCTGACGGGTCTGATTGATCAGCTGGCTCAGGATGTCTTCGAACTGCAGCGAGCGCACCGTGGTGGCCACGTCGGTGCCCAGGCCGCGGTTGATCTCGACCACCTGGTCGGCGACCTTGCTGGTGCGCGCGTCGCTTTCGGTGACGTGCGCCATCATGGCGTCGATGCCGCCCTTGGCCGACAGCGCCACGTTCAGATCCTGCGAGGCCATGGTGCCGACCAGGCCGCGCAACTGCTCCATCGCGGTGCGGGCGCGCTCCACGTGGCTGCCGATCTGTTCGTTGAACTGGTTGGAATGGCTGGCCAGGTTGCGGATCTCGCCGGCCACCACCGCGAAGCCGCGGCCCGACTCACCGGCGCGCGCCGCTTCGATCGCTGCATTGAGCGCGAGCAGGTTGGTTTCTTCGGCGATGGTGTTCACGTTCTTCAACAGGCCGAACACCGCGTCCATTTCCTTGGCCATGCCGTCGATGCGATAGACGATGCGCAGGCTTTCGCGCGACATCTGCACGATCATGTCGACGAAGTGGGCAAGCAGGTCGCTGGTACGCGCGGCGAAGTCCTGCACGGAGACGCCTTCGCTCTGGCCGTCGATGATCTGGCGCAGCAGCGACTGCTGCATGCCGGTCTTGCGCGACAGGCCGTCGAAGCCGCCACCCAGTTCCGACACCGCGTCGCGCAGCAGGTCCAGCGCCTGGTGCAGTTCGCGCGTGGCGTGGCCCAGTTCGTCGACCAGCGAGCTGCGCACTTCTTCCAGCGCTTCGCGCACGGGTTCGTGGTGAGCCAGCGAAACTTCGATGACGGGCTCAACTGCCGGAACGGCGCGACGCGTCTCGACGATCCAGGCGGCGGTCAGCAGCACGATCACCAGCGGGCCCAGCCAGGCCGACGGCCACAGCATGGTCAGCGCGAGCGCGACCGCACTGGCGGCGAGGCCGGCCACCGGGCGCTTGTGCACAAAGGAGTAGAAAGTATCCATGAGATATCTGCCGATCAGGTGGCCGACACAGCGGCGCGGGAAACAGGTTGATGCGCCATCGCGAGCAGGCGCGCGGCAATGTGTTCTAGCGGAAGCTTTTCGCTGCTGGCGCCCAGCTTCCAGGCGGCGCCGGGCATGCCCCACACCACCGAGGTTTCTTCGTCCTGCACCAGGGTGCGTGCGCCGCCCTGCTGGAGTTCCAGCAGGCCGCGCGCGCCGTCGTCACCCATGCCGGTGAGCAGCGCAGCGATGGCCGACTGGCCCACGCTGGCGGCCATGGAGCGGAACAACACGTCCACGCTCGGCTTGTGGCGATTCACCGGCGGCCCGTTATGCAGGCGGCACACATACTTGGCGCCATCCCACATCACCAGCAGATGCTGGCTGCCCGGTGCGATATACGCATGGCCGGCCTGGATCGGCTGGCCGTCGCGCGCTTCGCATACGCGCATCGCGGAACACGTGTCCATGCGTGCGGCAAACGGGCCACTGAAGGCGGCGGGAATGTGCTGCGTAATCACGATCGGCGGCGCATCCGGGGGCATTGCTTCAAGCACTACGCGAATCGCTTCGGTGCCGCCGGTGGAGGCACCGATGGCGATGATCGGCATGCCACCGCGCGTACCGGCGCTCTGGGCGCGCGGCAACACGGCATCGGCGCTGAGGCGCGGCGGCACATCGAGCTTGCGCACGGCGGTGCGCTGACGCGGACGAGCCAGCGCGGCGAGTTTCACCTTGGCGCAGATTTCCTGTGCGCCTTCGGCAAACGTGCTGGCCAGATCGTTGCCCGGCTTGGTGAAGAAATCGACCGCGCCCAGCTCCAGCGCGCGCAGCGTCACTTCCGCGCCTTCCTGCGTCAGCGAAGACACCATCACCACCGGCATCGGACGCAGGCGCATCAGATTCTCGAGGAAGGTGATGCCATCCATGCGCGGCATTTCCACATCCAGCGTGAGTACGTCGGGATTGAGCTGCTTGATCTTCTCGCGCGCAATCAACGGATCGGCGGCGGTGCCCACCACCTCGATGCCCGGATCGCACGAAAGCATGGTCGACAGCAGCTTCCGCACGAGTGCGGAATCATCGACCACCAGGACACGTACTCTTTCCATCGCGTATTCGTCTCGCCTTCGTGGTGCGGCGCGGGTGCATCACCCGCGTCCGCCGGCCCGTGTCGGCGCCAGATGCTTGCAGAGGCCAACCGTGCTGACGCGCATGGCGTCAGAACAGTTCCACCTCTCCCTTTATCGGATCGTTTGCCAAACGCTTGAGATACTGGCGCTCGCCATCCACCAGCACGGCGTCGGTGCGGCCACGCAACTGGCGCACGCGCGCCTTGCCGCTGGTCGGGAAAAACTGCACATGGCGCGGATGCACGTCGCCCAGGTCTTCCGCGGCCACTTCAAGCCGCTCCGCTTCGAGGTAGCGCCGCACGAAGGCGATGTTGCGCTGGCCGATGTCAGTCATGGTGGCCAGCACGCGGCCGCCACCGAACACCTTCACCACCAGGTTCGCGCGCTGACCGCCCGCCTTGAGGATGGCGTTGATCAGCTGTTCCATCGCGTCGTTGCCGTAGCGCGCCGCGCGGCCGATCGTGTCGGCCCAGCCGCCGCGCTCGCCGCCGATCGGCTCGGGCAACATGAAATGATTCATGCCGCCCAGGCCGCGCACGCGGTCGTAAATGCAGGCGGACACGCAGGAACCGAGCACGGTGGAGATCATTTCCTGCTGGGCGCTCACATAGAACTCGCCCGGCAACACCTTGACCGTCATGCACGACTGCGTCGGGTCCCAGAAGCGGCGCAAGTGTTCAAAGCCCGGCAGCACGCGGGCCGGGTCATACCCTGTGCCCGCGGGGAGCTGGGCAGCTACGACATTCATGTACTGCGTTTCCGGTAGACCGTCCGTCCAATCAGGTCGAAGCTGTCATTGAGTCCGTACATGGACTCAGAGTGTCCGAGGAACAGGTAGCCGCCGTCCGGCAACAGGCCGGCATAGCGCTGGAACAAACGCTGCTTGGTGGGCTTGTCGAAATAGATCACCACGTTGCGGCAGAAAATCGCGTCGAACGGCCCTTGCATCGGCCAGTCGTGCAGCAGGTTCAGCGGCAGGATGCTGACCAGTTCGCGCAGGCGCGGATTCACGCAGACGTAATCGGCGTACTCGCCTTCGCCGCGCAGGAACCAGCGGCGACGACGCTCCACGCTCACGCCTTCGAGGCGTTCGAGCGCATACACGCACTTGCGTGCCGTTTCCAGCGCCTGCGGCGACAGATCGGTGGCGAGGATCTTCGCGTCCATCTGCTGCGCGCCGTGTTTCTCCAGCGCCTCGGCCAGCACCATGGCGAGCGTGTACGGCTCCTCGCCGGTGGCGCAGCCAGCCGACCAGATGCGGAGGCGACCGCCGTTTTTCTTCTCGCTGATCCAGCGCGGCAGCAGCTCGTCGGTGAGCAGGTCGAAGTGATGCGACTCGCGGAAAAACGCCGTCACATTGGTGCTGATCGCGCTCGCCAGCTCGCCCAGCTCCTGCTGCGGATCACGCCGCAACAGCTCGCAGTAGGCCTGGAAATCACGCAGCTTCAGGGCACGCAGGCGACGCAGCAAACGACCCTGCACCAGCTGGCGCTTGTGTTCACCCAGCGAGATGCCGCATTGCTCGTAGACGAACGTGCGCAGGAATTCGAACTCGGCATTGCCCAGCGACGGGCCGCCCACGGCCGCCACGCCGACTTGATTGTCCATCGCGGCAGCCGTGTTCATGCTCAGAACTCCTTCCAGGAACCAGCGTCGGAAGCCTCAGCGCGGACGGCTGCGCGCGGGGCGGGGACGTTCGAGCTGCGCACCGCGGCGAACACGGCCTCGGCTTCGGCCATCACCGACTGCGAGCGCGCTTTCTCGGTCGCCACTTCGGTGCCGCCCTCGCCCAGCTGGAAGAAGCCGACCTGGCGAGCCAGCTCACCGGCCTGCTCCTGCATCGCACGAGCAGCGGCAGCGGCTTCTTCCACCAGCGCGGCGTTCTGCTGGGTCATCTCGTCCATCTGCAGCACGGCGTGGTTGACCTGGTCGATGCCGGCCGACTGTTCCTGCGATGCGGCGGCGATTTCGGCCACGATGTCGGTGACCTTTTTCACGCTGTCGACGATATCGGCCAGCGCCTTGCCGGACTGGTCCACCAGCGACGAACCCACGCGCACCTTTTCCGCGCTGTCGTTGATCAGACCCTTGATTTCCTTCGCCGCACCCGCGCTGCGCTGCGCCAGGTTGCGCACTTCGGTGGCCACCACGGCGAAGCCGCGGCCCTGTTCACCGGCACGTGCGGCTTCCACCGCGGCGTTGAGTGCGAGCAGGTTGGTCTGGAAGGCGATTTCGTCGATCAGGCTGACGATGTCGGAGATCTTGCGGCTGGAATCGTTGATCTCGCGCATCGCGGAGCTGGCCTGCGCCGCTACTTCACCGCCGTGCTCGGCCTGACGGCGCGTGGCGCTGGCAAGCTGGTTGGCGTGGCTGGCGTTCTCGGCGTTCTGCTTCACGGTGGAGGTCATTTCCTCCATCGACGAGGCGGTTTCCTCGAGGCTGGAAGCCTGTTCCTGCGTGCGCTGGCTGAGGTCGTCGTTGCCGCGGGCGATCTGCTGCGCGGCCGAGCTCACCGAGCCTGCGCCGTGACGCACTTCGCCGACGATGGTGGAGAGGCGCTCGTCCATCGTGCGCAGGGCGTCGAGCAGTTCGCCCAGTTCGTCCTTGCGGGTGACGGCGATCTTGTGACCGAGCTTGCCGCCGGCGATGGCATGGGCGACCTTCACGGCCTGACCCAGGGTGTTGAGGATGGAGCGCATCAGCAGCACGGCCATCAGACCGGCCACCAGCAAGCCGACGATCAGGGCGACGATGCTGACCGTGCGCACGAGGTGGTAACGAGTCACCTGCGCGTCGTAGATCTGCTTGGCATCGGCGCGTTGCGCATCGACCAGCTTGGTCAAGGCATCCTGGCGCTGCATCATCAGCGGGCGCACCTGCATTTCCAGCAGTTCGGACGCGCCGGTGTCACCCTGCTTGAGGGCATCGACCAGCGAATCCTTGGCGTCCTTGTAGTCGGCGTCGGTGGAGCGCCAGTCGTTGAACTGCTTCTTCACCGCGTCGCTCATGGGGATCGCGTCGAACTGCTTCTTGAGCGCCTCCATTTCCGCCTGCATCTTCTCGTACTCGGCGAGCTTGGCCTTGACCTGCTCGGGCTTGCTGACCAGCGAGCTTGCTTCGCCCATCAGAATGAACGACATCAGCGAGCGGGTGGAGATCTGCGAGATCAACTGGGCAGGCACGATCTCTTCTTCATAGATCTTGCCCATGCCGTCGTTCTGCTGCTGCATCGAACCGATGCCGATCACGGCGCCGGCGATCAGCATCAGGCCAAGCAGGCCAAGCACCGCGCGCATGCGGTTCCTGACGTTGAGTTCCGGGGCTTTCAGTGCGAACTTCTTCATGTTGGTTCCAATCCTGCGTAAGTCGGTCAGGCCACGGCTTTGACATCGGAGACAGCTGGCAGCGCCGCCTCAAGCATCTGTGCGTCCTGGGGCTGCAACAGCTTGTCCACATCCAGCAGCAGCACCATGCGCTCGCCGGCGGCGGTCAACCCCTTGAGGTATTGCGTATCCACCGTGGTGCCCATGTCGGGCACCGGGCGGATGGCGTCCGGCGTGACATCCAGCACGTCGGACACGGCGTCGACCACCACGCCGAAATTGCGGCCGGCCACGGTGATGATCACGGTGACGGTGGTGGTCCCATAAGCTTCGCGTTCGAGTCCAAAACGCAGGCGCATGTCGATCACCGGGACGATCGCGCCGCGCAGATTGAGCACACCCAGCACGTAATGCGGCGCCTGCGGAATGCGCGTGACCGGCGTCCAGCCGCGGATTTCGCGGACCGCCAGGATGTCGATCCCGTATTCCTCGTGGGCGAGGTTGACGGTGAGGTACTGTGACTGGAGCGCCTCGCTCCGGGTGTTGTCGGACATGTTCGCCTCGTGGTCGGGGCCGCGTGCGAGGCCCCCTATCGGGTTCTGGATCGGCGGTGATGGGGGAAACTTGAGCGGGAAGCGGGGTTTTGGCCTGGGGCTGGCGGTGTCCTGTGGGAGCGCACCCTGTGCGCGACGGCATCCGTTTGCCGCGAGGCATAACCAGGCCGTCGCGCACAGGGTGCGCTCCCACAGGGTTGCTGACAGGTCAGGTCGCGACGGCCACCGGTCGGCTCATGGCAGGCCGCGCGTCACGCATCGGCACAGACGCCTCCGACTGCAACCGGAAGTACCGCACCCGCACCTCCAGCTCATCGGCCTGCTCCTGCATCGCGCGCGCCGCGGCGGCGGCCTCCTCGACCAGGGCCGCGTTCTGCTGGGTGACTTCGTCCATCTGCATCACGGCGCGGTTCACCTGGTCGATGCCCGAGGATTGCTCCTGCGCGGCAGCGGCGATCTCGGCCACGAGGTCGGTCACCTGCTTGACGCTGTCCACGATGCCGGCGAGCACCTCGCCCGATTCGCTGACCAGGGCCGAACCGGCCTGCACCTTCTCGACCGTGCCGCCAATCAGCGCCTTGATCTCGCGGGCGGCCAAGGCGCTGCGTTGGGCGAGGTTGCGCACCTCGCCCGCGACGACGGCGAAGCCACGGCCCTGTTCGCCCGCACGCGCCGCTTCCACGGCGGCATTGAGCGCGAGCAAGTTGGTCTGGAAGGCGATCTCGTCGATCAACTGCACGATGTCGGTGATCTGGCGGCTGGCGCCTTCGATTTCGCCCATGGCGTGACGGGTGCGCGTGGCGACCTGGCCGCCGCGTTCGGCCTGGGCGCGTGCGCTGCGGGCAAGCTGATCGGCATGGCCGGCGTTGTCGGCGCTCTGGCGCACAATGGAAGTCATTTCTTCCATCGATGCGGCGGTTTCCTCCAGGCTCGAGGCCTGTTCCTGCGTGCGATGCGACAAGTCATCGTTGCCGCGCGAGATCTGCTGCGCCGCGGTCGACACCACCTGCGAGCCCTGTTGCACGTCGCGCACGATCTCCACCAGCTTGCTGCGCATGCGTTGCAAGGCGTCGAGCAGGCTGTCCGGGGCGAATGTCTGGGCGCCGTCGCCTACGGCCAGGTCGCCGTCGGCGATGCGTGCCGCCATGGCCAGCGCAAAGGCCGGTTCGCCGCCGATGCTCTGGCGGATGCTGCGCATCGACCGCCAGACCACGCCGATCACCAGCAGGCCGACCAGACCCGCTTCGAGCAGACTCACCAGCAGCGCATGGCGGAACTGCTCGTTGATGTCGACGAAGTAAGCGCCCGTACCAAAATGCATGTCCCACGGCTGGAACCACGCGCTATAGGTGATCTTGGGCTCGACCGTCTTGTCCGGCGGCATGGGCCACGTATATTCCGTGATGCCCGAGCCCTGCGCGCGATCAACAGCCGCGATCATCTGCCACAACGGCTTGCCATCCGGGTCCTTGTCCTCGCGCACATTCTTGCCCTCCTTCTCCGGGAAGATGGGATGCAGGTGCATGACAAAGTTGGAATCGAACGCGAAGACGTAGCCGGAGCCCTGGCCCCAGCGCATCGTGCGGATGACCTCGAACGCCCGGCGCTGAGCCTCTTCCTCGCTGAACTGGCCCGCCTTGGCGCGATCGTGGAAGCTCTGCGCGACAGCGGTGGCGCTGGCGACGTGGTCCTTCAACGCATGCACGCGCGCCGCCATCTGCAGGCGGCGGCTGTCGATGGCGGATACCACGGTGAGCGTCATCAGGCCGGCCACCACAAAGGCGATGACCAACCACACCTTGGCCGCCAGGCTCAGGCGATCGATGAACTTCAAAGGAGACTTCATGACTTCAAAAACCTTCAGAATGAAAAGGACGGTTCTGCGATTGCCTAGATTCATTCCCTGCACTGCTCTTACGCAGGCCAGCGGCCCGCGCGCCGCGGCTTCCTGTCGCAGCTGTCTTTGATGTTGCGAACGGCGCCCCTGGATTCCCTCGCCGCAAGAACTTCGCGCCGGCGACGGACTTCATCGCCGGGTATGTATGGTTTCGTCAGAACTCGGTCCAGCCCGCGCTGGCCGCCGCAAGCTGCGGCTTGGGCATGGCCGGTGCAGCCTGTCGCGCAGGTACTGCGGGGCGCGTCACGACTCGTGTTTCGCCCTGCAGACGGAAGTAGCGAATCTGGCGCTCCAGCTCATCGGCCTGCTCTTGCATGGCGCGCGCTGCGGCCGCTGCTTCTTCCACCAAGGCCGCGTTTTGCTGGGTGACTTCGTCCATCTGCATCACGGCCCGGTTTACCTGATCGATGCCCGAGGATTGCTCCTGCGATGCGGCGGCGATCTCGGCCACGATGTCGGTGACGCGCTTGACGCTGTCCACGATGCCCGAGAGCACCTGGCCGGATTCGGCCACCAGGGTGGAGCCGGCCTGCACCTTCTCCACCGTGTCGCCAATCAACAGCTTGATCTGCTTGGCTGCCGACGCACTGCGCTGTGCGAGGTTGCGTACCTCGCCGGCCACGACCGCGAAACCACGGCCTTGCTCGCCCGCACGCGCGGCTTCAACGGCAGCATTGAGTGCAAGCAGATTGGTCTGGAAGGCGATCTCGTCGATCAACTGCACGATGTCGGTGATCTGGCGGCTGGCACCTTCGATTTCGCGCATGGCATGGCTGGTGCGCGTCGCCACTTCGCCACCACGCTCGGCCTGCATGCGGGCGCTGCGCGCCAGCTGATCGGCATGGCCGGCGTTGTCCGCGCTCTGGCGCACGATGGAGGTCATCTCCTCCATCGAGGCGGCGGTTTCTTCCAGGCTCGACGCCTGTTCCTGCGTGCGATGCGACAGGTCGTCGTTGCCACGCGAGATCTGCTGCGCAGCGGTCGACACGACCTGCGAGCCTTGCTGCACCTCGCGCACGATGCCCACCAGCTTGGTACGCATGCGCTCCAGTGCTTCGAGCATGCTATCGGGGGAGAAGCGAAGTTCACCGTGACCGGCCAGATCGCCGTCGGCGATGCGCGCCGCCATGGCCAGCGCAAACGCGGGCTCGCCGCCGATGCTCCGGCGGATGCTGCGCATCGACTGCCACACCACGCCGATCACCAGCAGGCCGACCAGAGCGGCTTCCAGCAGGCTCACCATCAAGGCGTGGCGGAACTGTTCGTTGATATCCACGAAATAGGCGCCCGAGGCCACGTGCAGGTCCCACGGCCTGTACCAGCTGGTGTAGGTGATCTTGTGTTCGTCCTGTTTGCCGCCGGGCATCGGCCACATGTACTCAGTCGCGCCGAAACCATCGCGCTGATCGGCTTCCATCATGTGGCGATACATGTAGGTGCCCTGGCTGTCCGCTTCGTCCTTGATGCTCATGCCCACGCGCTTGGGCATGATCGGATGCATCCGCATCACGAAGTGGGAGTCGAACGCGAACACATAACCCGCGCCCTTGTTCCAGCGCAGCGCGGACACCGCAGCGAGCGCTTGTTTCTTCGCCTCTTCGTCGCTGAGCTGGCCGGCCACCGCACGCGCGTGATAGCTGTCGATCAGCGAGATGGCGGTATTGACTTCATCGCCGAGCGCACTCACGCGCGAGGCCATCTGCAGGCGGCGACTGTCCAGCGCGGACACCAGGGTCAAGGTGGCCAGACCCGCCACCACGAAGGCAATCACCAGCCACACCTTGGCGGCCAGGCTCAGTCGATCGATAGCTTTCAGTGGAGATTTCATGGAGGCGACCTTCAGAACGGATGGGCCGATGGCGATGGCCCGAATTGATGCCCTGCATTGCTCTGACGCGGGCCGCAGGCCAGCGCGCCGCGGCTTCCTGTCGCGGCTTGAATGAGGTTGGGTGTTGCCGCCGTCGTTCTTGCGAAAGACGGCGTGATCAGCGCTGAACGCTGCGCTCTGTGGTCAGGCCGCTTTCCGGCGACCCTGCATGCGAACCAGTCCGGCGATGTCGACAATCAGCGCCACCGAGCCGTCGGCCAGAATGGTCGCGCCGGAGACGCCCTGCACGCGTCGATAGTTGGCTTCCAGCGACTTCACCACCGCCTGTTGCTGGCCGATCAGGCCGTCGACGAACAAGCCCACGCGCGAGCCATCGCCTTCCACCACCACCATCAGGCCGTCGTCGATGGCGTGAATCGCGCCCTCGCAAGCGAAGGCGTCGTGCAGGCGGATCACCGGCAGGTATTCGCCGCGGAAGCGGAACAATTCGCCGCCACCCACCACGCTGCGCACCGCTTCGGCCTTCAGCTGCACCGACTCCACGATGGAGACCAGCGGCACGATGTAGCGCTCCTCGCCCACCGCGGCGGTGAGGCCGTCGATGATCGCCAGGGTCAGCGGCAAGGTGATGGTGAACACGCTGCCGTTGCCCGGCGTGCTGCGGATGGCCACGGTGCCGCCAAGGTCGGACACGTTGCGGCGGACCACGTCCATGCCCACGCCACGACCGGAAAGATCGGTGGTGACGGCGGCGGTGGAGAAACCAGGCTGGAAAATCAGCTCCGCCACGGCGTCGTCGCTCATGCCCTCGCTGCTGCTGATGATGCCGCGCTGGATCGCCTTGGCCACGATGGCGTCGCGATTGAGGCCGGCGCCGTCGTCGGATACTTCCACCACGATGTTGCCGCCGCGATGCGAGGCCTTCAGCGTGAGTGTGCCGGTATCGCCCTTGCCTGCCGCGCGGCGCTTGTCCGGCGTTTCCAGGCCGTGGTCGATGGCGTTGCGCACCAGGTGCACCATCGGGTCGCCGATCTTCTCCAGCACCGTCTTGTCCAGCTCGGTCTGTTCGCCGATCAGCTCCAGCTTCACCTGTTTGCCAAGCTTCTGGCTGATGTCGCGCACCATGCGCGGGAAGCGGTTGAACACGGAGGCGATGGGCAGCATGCGGATGCCCATCACGCTTTCCTGCAGCTCGCGCGTGTGGCGCGCCAGCTGGGCCAGGCCTTGTTCGAGCACGGCCAGTCGCGCGGCGTCGATGTCGCCTTCGCGGAAGGTGTCGAGCATGGACTGGGTAATCACCAGCTCGCCCACCAGGTTGATCAGTCCATCGATCTTGTCGATCGAGACGCGCACCGAGCTGGATTCGGCGCTGGTTTCGCGTTGCGCGCGCGCGGCCCCGGCATCGGCCACCGGTGCCGCCGGTGCAGCAGCGGGCGCCGACGGTGCGGCGACGACCTCGGCCACCACGTGTTTGGCCTCGATGGCGAGGTCGCATTCGTCCTCGACCCAATCGAACACGCCGGTGATATCGGCGCGCTTCACCGGGCCGGTGAGCTCGATAGTCCAGCCGATATGACACTCGGTCGGTTCCAGTGCAGCGAATGCCGGCAACTTGTCGAACTCGGGCGTGACCTGCAGCTTGCCGAGTCCGGCCAGTTCGCGGATCAGGCGCAGCGGCTCGTTGCCGCTGGCGAGCATGCCGGCGTGCGGGCGGAAGCGGATGGTCCAGGCATCGGCCTGGTCCACATCACGCCGCGCCTGCAGCGCAGCAGCCGGCACGCCGCGCCCCATCGCAGCGGCCAATTCATTGCGCAGCCCTTCGGCCACCGCGTCATTGAGCGGCTCACCGGCCTGGGCGCGGGCAAACATGCCGCGCAGGCAGTCCACCGTACGCAACAGCAGTTCGATGATGGAACCGTCGATGGCGCGCTTGCCGCTGCGCACTTCATCCAGCAACGACTCGGCCTCGTGGGTGAACGAGGACATCTCCGGAAAACCGAAGGTGGCCGCGCCGCCCTTGATCGAATGTGCGGCGCGGAAGATGGTGTGCACCAGCTCGCCGTCACCGCCCTCGTCCAGCGCAAGCAGCGACGACTCCATCGTGTCGAGTCCTTCCAGACTCTCTTCGATGAACACCTGTTGGAACTGCGCCAGACCGGCCTTGCTCATGGGGACACTTCTCTAAGGGATTGCGGACGCAGGTTCACTGCCGTCATGCCGGCGTTCGCCGGCACAACGCAGCTGTTTTCAACCAAGCACGCGCTTGACGGTGGCCAGCAGCTGTTCGGGATCGAACGGCTTGACCAGCCAACCGGTCGCGCCGGCGGCCTTGCCTTCCATCTTCTTGTCCGTGTGCGACTCGGTGGTCAGCATCAGGATCGGCACGCCCTTGTACGCCGGCATCGTGCGCAGCTCGCGCACCATGCTCAGGCCATCCATCACCGGCATGTTCACGTCCGCCAGCACCAGGTCGAAGCTGCTGCCCTTGGCCGCATCGAGCGCGAGCTGGCCGTTTTCCGCCTCGCTCACATCATGGCCGGCATTGCGCAGGGTGAAGGCCACCATGCCGCGCATCGAAGCCGAATCGTCAACCGCAAGAATCTTCGCCATCTTCCACCTCAGTTTCAGGCCGGCATCGGTGCCGGCAGTTCCAAAGCCTGTGCGAGGCCGAGCACGCCGGCCGCGTCACGCATCACTTCGCTCACACCCAGCCACGTGGGCGACTGGCCCCGGGCCGTCGCCTCGCGGCGAAACGCCACCAGCAGCTGCAGCGCCGCGGTATCCACGCGCTCCACGCCCGCGCCGTCCAGCTGCGCGGCGGCATCGAACGCTTCGATCAGTTCGGCCTTTACCTGCGCCACGCTGCCGAGGCGGAAATCGGCGGGCAGCGCGATCACGCGCGCCTTCGCCTTTGCCTCACCCGTCGTCTTGCCCATGGTGTGATCCTGTGCCTGCCCTGTTGGGCGTCTACGGGTGGTTTATCGGCCATGCCGTTGTTCGCTTTAGCGATCTTTGTCCCGGTCGGGCGCCGCCGATGCGCTCAAAATGGGCCCTCAAGTTTTCTCGAAGGCCGCCGATGCCTAGGGCACGGACGGGCGCGCATGCCGCTTCGTTCGCAAGGAGCTACGCTTGATCATCCAACCCACCAGTCTCGCAGCCCTCGCCTGGGCCGGCGCTGCCTCCGGCAGTGCCGCCGAGAGCTGGCGCATCGGCACGGTGCTGTCCGCGCGTCCGCTGGGGATCAATCCGGACGGCATGATGGTGCTGCAGATCGGCGCCGTGGCCGTGGAAACCGAAGCGCCAAGCGGCCAACAGCTGCCGGCCCAGTTCCAGGTCCGCGTGCTCACCCTGGGCGCGCAGCCGCAGCTTGAGCTGATGCTGCCGCAGAGCGCTCCACCGGCAGCGCAGCTGGCGATGCGCGAACGCCTGCCCCAGCAGAATGGCTACGCGCCTTTGCTCGCCACGCTCGACGCGCTGGCCCAGCGCCCGGCGCTGCGCCAGCTGCCCGCCTACCTGCGGCCGGCACTCGCGGCGCTGGAACACGTGGTGCGCACGCCCACCGAAATCACCCGCGGCGAAGGGCTGGAAGAAGCGATCAAGCGCAGCGGCCTGTTCCTCGAATCGCAGCTGGCCGAGCCCAACCTGGATATGGCCGGGCTTAGCCAGGAAGACTGGAAGGGAGCGCTGCTGCGCCTGGCCAGCCTGCTCGACGACTATTTGCCGGCGCGACGCGCGAGCAGCTCGTCCAGCGAAACGCCGCCGCCACTGCAACAGCGCGGCCTGCAGGCGCAACCGCGCGCGATGCTGCCGCTGTCCCTGCTCGATGACGATGTCGACGCCTTGCTCAGCCGCCTGCACGGCGAAGTGCATGCGGCCCTGGCGCGCGTGGAAGTGGCCCAGCTCGAGGCCACCACCGCGTCCGCCTGGATGATCGAGATTCCGCTGCAGGGCGAAGACGGTCGCGACATCCTGCAGGTGCAGCTGCAGCAGAACGCCGAGGGCGGCGCCGGTTCGTCGTGGACGTTCGGCTTCGCCATCGACCTGCCCGGGCTGGGCCCGCTGCAGGGCGAACTGCAATTGCGCGACCTGCGTCTATCGGTTCGCCTGTGGGCCGAACGCGCCGATACGGTGCATCGACTGGAACAACAGTTCGGTCCGTTGCGCCAGGCTTTGTCGGCGACCGGCCTGATCCTCGACCAGCTCTCCTGCCAGCAGGGGCTGCCGCAATCCACGCATCAACACAGTGCGATTCTGCTGAGGACGATGGCATGAGCAACGCACTGCCGCCCGCACGTCGCCGCGTCACCCTGCGTCTTTCCGGCGGACCCAACGATGCGCCTGCCACGCCGGTAAGTCTTCCGCCGGAATCGCTGGAGACGTTGCTGGCACGTGCACGCGCACTGGGCATCCCGTTGCATCAGGATCCGCAGATGGCCGCGCTGCTCGCCTCGCTGCGCTTGCGCAAGGAAGTGCCGGCCACGCTGTATGCCGCAGCGGCAGCGGTGTTGTCGTGCATCTACGACGCGGCCGACGCACAGCACTGATCGCACGTTCCTGCGAAGCAGGCACAACGCTTAAAAACGCGACACGTCCTTCATGTTGGGTCCGCAACAGTGATCCTGCACACACAGGATCGCTTATGTCCCGTTCCCGCAACGCCAGCGTGTCGCCGTCGCATCGCCAGGATGCCCTGACCAGACGACGCAATACCAAGATGGCCCGCTCGGCGCATGCCTATGTGCGCGGCAACACGGCGCAGTTCTACGCATGGCTGGACTCGCGAGCAGCGCCGCGCCTGCCGGTGGGACCGGCGATCTGGATCTGCGGCGACTGCCATATCGGCAACATTGGCCCGGTGGCGGACGACCAGGGCAAGCTGCATATCCAGATACGCGATTTCGACCAGAGCGTGATCGGCAATCCCGCACACGACCTCGTGCGGCTCGCACTCTCGCTCGCCATGGCGGCACGCGGTTCGGATCTGCCCGGCATCACCACCGCCAACATGATGGAAGCGATGCTCGACGGCTACGAGGCCGCTTTTCCGGAAACCGACGATCCCGAACCAAGCATGCCAAGCACCATCAAGCTGGTGATGAAGCAAGCGGCCAGACGCAGTTGGAGGTCGCTTGCCAACGAACGCACCAACGGGGCCGGACTGGAGCTGCCCTTGGGCAAGGAGTTCTGGCCGATCGTCGCCAAAGAGCGCAAAGCCATCCAGGCCATCTTCAGGCAACCGGAATTGGATGCGCTCGCCAAACAGTGGAAGCATCGCGATCCCACCGGCGAGGTAAACGTGCTCGATGCCGCGTACTGGCGCAAAGGCTGCAGTTCGCTCGGCAAGCTGCGCTATGCCGCTTTGCTCGACGTGGATGGCAATGCGGTCGAAGGCGATGATCTGTGCCTGATCGATATCAAGGAAGCGGCCGCTTCGATCGCGCCCCGCGCGAAACGGGTGCGCATGCCGCGCGATCATGCCGAGCGCGTGGTGCTTGCGGCACGTCACCTGTCGCCGGCGCTGGGCAATCGCATGCGTCCCACGCACCTGCTGGACAAGCCGGTGTTTGTGCGCGAACTGCTGCCGCAGGACCTGAAGATCGATATTGCCCGCCTGCATCGCAAGCAGGCGCGGCGCGTGGCGGCCTTTCTCGCCCACGTGGTGGGACACGCCCATTCGCGTCAGATGGATCCGGCCACGCGCAAGTCCTGGTGCCAGGAGTTGCAACGCAATCATTCGCGCACCCTCGATGCACCGTCGTGGCTATGGCAGGCCGTGACCGGCCTGCTGTCGATGCATGAGCGCGATTATCTGGACCACTGCCGCCGTTACGTGGGCGGCCAGGCCTGAATCGTTCGCACAGAACCGTCAGAGCGTGATCGTGGCCGACAGCATCGCCGGGTTGCCCTGCAGTCGATTGGTGACATCGAATTCGTGCAGCCAGCGCAGCGAGAATTCGACCTGGCCGCCCTGCCACTTCTTGAGGTAGTTCACCATCGGGCCCACCGCCAGTGCGTGTCCCTTGAAGCCGCCAAGAAGATCGGCCGTCGGCCCCGTGTCGTCTTCCAGTTGATAGATCCAGCCGCCGACGGCGCCCACGCCCCACCCCGTGGGGAAGCGCTTTACCAGCAAGGTATCGAGGCGATACACCGAACCATTCTGGTAATTGGTCGCCTTGTCCTTGGTGTAGAAGTCCACTGCCGTGGTGGCGCTCCATTCCAGCGAGCCCTGGTCGAACAACCCGGTATAGCCAATGGTGGGCGAGAAGGTCCAGGTGTTGAGGCTGGCATTGGCCAGGCGGCCATCCTTGTAGTCGCCGGTGGGCGCATAGAAGTACAGCGAGAACGACATGTGCTGCGTCTGGCTGAAATGATGGCTGGCGATCACGGGCGCGAAGAACAAGTCGTACGGCCCCAGCACGTGGGATGAGCGACTCGCGCTGAAACCGCCGAGCCGTGCGTTGACGTTGGCATCGACGTAGGCAAAGGGCATGGTCATCATCGAGGCAAAATTCCAGGACGAAGGCGCCGTCTTCCAGATATACAGGCCGGTGATCGTGGCCAGCTGGAACTCCGCCTTGAGACCCAGCGCCGAGCCGCCGCCGGCGATAGGCACCTGCTTGGACGCGCTGATCGAGCCGTCGTAATACGCATAGCCGTATTGCCAGGTGAGCCCCGGCTCCGGGGGTATCAGGCCCGAGTACGACGTCGCCTGCATGCCGGTGATGGAGCGGCCAACGCCCGTTTCCGTGGCGTGCAGTGGCAAGGCAAACAGCGCAGCCAACGGGACGCCATACAGCGCGATTCGTTTCATGACAGCTCCAGGCGTGGCGCGACGGCATGCGCGTTTCGTGCGGCAGCCGGACTGCCCGCACGGCCTCAGCCTCTACGGATCACGGGAGTCGGACAAGCGAAAATCCACCTACTGGATCTACGTAGAAATACGCAGAACGGCGTGCGGGCCGCGTACCAAAAATGCCGCGCCATGATCTTGCGACATGCGATCCGCGCGACGGCATCCGTGCGGTCTGGGCGCTGCGGTGTCAGGACACGCGCCGTCAGATAGTGGCGCCGCGAACCTCGCGCTCCACGCCACCTTCCGGAAAGCGCGCAATCGCCTGCTGCGCCGCCTGCTCCAGCGACGTGACCACTTCGTTGAGCTCGGCATTGACCGGCGGCTCCACTTCCGTCGCCGCCAGCGGTTCGGGAAAGAACACACCAACCAGGCAGGCATCCGGAATCCCGCGGCGAGTCAACGCAACGGCCTCGTCGAAGCTCTCGCGCTCCTTGGTCGGGTGGGTGCTGACGATGTAGACCATCGACACAGCGTTGGGCGTGGCTTCCGGATGCGGCTCGGCGTCGAAGGCTGCAAAATCCTCGACGGAAAGATGGCGCGCATCGATATTCAGGTCGCGCAGGATGCGGGTGAGCAGTTCGGTGGCAAAGTCGCTGGCGACCGAACCCAGGCCCAGGCAAAGCACGACTGAGCGCGGCGCAACGGCGAGCGGCCCCTGCCAGCGACCAAACGCATCTTCGCGGTGCTGGCGCAGGCTGCGGCCGATGCTCACGCTCTCCAGCACCGAGCTGCGACGGCGCCAGCGCGCCCATTTGCTTTCATGGCTGTCGAGCGTCTCCACCACGGTCACGATGGCGCGCTTGACCGCAGTCTGCTGCTCGGTGCTGATCGCGCCAGCCGCCAGGTCGATGCGCGCCAGCTGCAACGCGGGCAGCAGCACCGCGTCGCAATATGCGGCGAAGCTTTTGCGTTTCAGGAATTCGCGCGCCTCGCTCAAGATCTCGCTCGCATCGCCCGACAAGGCGCGCTGATACACGCGTTGCGGCATGGTCAGCGCCGGCGTGTCCCCGAGCAGGATATTGAGCAGGTTCAACGCCTGCACGTGACGGCCCGCTACCACCAGGCAAAGCGTCAGCGGCGTGGACATCAGCAGGCCCACCGGACCCCACAACCAGCTCCAGAAAATCGCGGCCACTACGACGGCGAGTGGCGACAGGCCCGTGGTGTGCCCGTACAGAAACGGCTCGATCAGCTGCGACACGATGATCTCGACCACCAGGTACAACATCACCGTCATCAGCAGCAGCGACCAACCCGGCGCCACGGCGGCCGCGAACAAGCTCACCACGGCAGCCACCAGCCACACACCGATGTAAGGCACGAAGCGCATCACCGCCGTGAGCAGGCCCCACAGCAGGGCGCTGGGCACGCCGATGACGGCCAGGCCCAGCCAGATCGCCACGCCTACGCCAAAGTTGACCGAGAAAGTGGAGATGAAAAAGCGCGAGAGCCGCTCGCCTGCATCGTTGATCGCGGCCGTGGTGGCGCGCAGGTCCGCACCGCCGGCGAGACGGATGAAGCGGTCGCGCAGGGCTTCGTGTTCCAGCAGCACAAAAATCAGGACCACCAGCACGATGCCCGCCGTTTCCACCGGGACCCACGCGGTGGACAGCACCCGAGTGATCACCGACACCGGCGCACTAGGCAGCTTGGTCGCGGTTGATGCCGGCTTGGGCACGGCAGGCGCGTTGGTCAGATAAGGGGGCGCGGCCGCACCCGTGACAGGTGCCGACCCTTGGCCGGATTCGTCGATCACCTTGCCCAGTTCGCCACTGAGGAGATCCAGGCGTCCCACCGTTTGTTCGCGCAGCGACTGCACCTTGGTGTGAATGGTCGCCTCGTACTGCGGCAGGCTGCGCGCCACATGCACTACCTGCGTGCCCATCATCGCCGTCGTGCCGGTCACGATGACCACCAGCGCCAGCACCGCAATCATCACCGACATGCCGTGGCCTAGGCCGATGCGGCGATACAAGCGCACCCATGGCGCCATCAGCAGGCTGAGAAAGAGCGCCAGGATGATCGGCACCAGCACCTCACGCCCGAAGTACAGCAACGCCAGCACCGATGCCGCGGCGATGATGACAACCGCGCGCTGGCTCGCCGTCACGGCGGGCAAAGTGGGGTCTTGCGACGACATGGGCATCTCCTCTACACCGCGGCGTGTCCGGGACGACGACGTCGTCCCGGATAGCGCAAGGATAGCCTTGCCCGATGTCGGTTGGGTCAGGCCGCTTCTTGTTCCAGCGGCAAGCGGCACAGGCGGCGCACATCCAGCAAGGCTACGAAGCCGCCCTGTGATGGCAATACGCCGTGCACGGGATCGTCTTCACGCGCCATGGCGCCCGGCAGCGGCGGTGCGATATCGGCGGCGGCGGCGTCCAGCAGGTCGCCAACCGCATCCACGCGAATGCCGACCAGATGCGGACCATGCGAGAGCATCACCTGACGCACCTGGAATGGGTCGACACGCATTTCGTCGGGCAGCCCCAGGCGACGGCGTCCATCGAGCACGGGCACAATGCGGCCGCGCAGGTGACGGATGCCCAGCACGTCGTGCGCCGAACCCGGCACCGGGGTCAGCTCGCCATCGCGCAACACTTCGCTCACCTGCGTCAGCGGCGCGGCATACAACTGCCCGCCGATGCGGAAGGACAGCCAGTGCTGGGCGTTCTGTACATGTTTCATGGCGATGGCTCCCCGACGGTGGGATGGGTGTTGGGTACTACCGGCTTGCAAATCACGGGCCATGCTCCGGCGCGGCCACGTGGGCCGATCCCACGGTGATCGCACCCGCCGCGACGTTGGGCAGACTGGCGCGTGGCGTCACTTCCGGACCGGAGTCGACGTCCTCCGGCACGCTGCGCTGGGGCTTGGCGAGGATTACCTGGTTCACCGGAACTTCGTCGATCAACCGGGGCGCCACCACTTCCACCGTGGGCACGGCTGTGGCGGGCTTGGTGTTGGCGACCACGGCGGCGCTGGCCGGGGACGCGACGGAGGCTGCGGGAGCCGGCGCGCCCTGCCTGTCGGCGGTGAGCTGGCCTGCGCCCGGTGCATTGTTTTCCAATCGCTTGGGCTCGCCTTCTTCGCTGAGCACCACGATCAGCACGCGGCGATTGCGATTGCGACCGTCTTCCGTCGCGTTGTCGGCATTGGGGTGGTATTCGCCCCAGCCCATGATGCCCAGGCGGGTCGGATCCACGCCCTGCTCCGTGAACAGGCGCGCCACGCTCGCCGCGCGGGCGGCGGACAGCTCCCAGTTGGACGGATACATCGCGGTGTTGATCGGCCTGTCGTCGGTATAGCCCTCGATGCGCACCGTATTGGGGAATGGCTTGAGGATCGAGGCCATGCTGTTGAGCACTTCGTTGGCTTCCGGCGACAGTTTCGCCACGCCGCTGGGGAACAGGATGTCGGTACGCAGCTCCACTTCCAGCCACGAGGTGGTCTTGCGCACGATCACCATCTGCTTGTCGATCAAGGGCTGCAGCGCGCGCACCACCTGGTCGCGGATCACTTCGAGATTGCGCTTCTCTTCCACCGGGGAGGCGGCACGGGTATCCACGGCGCGCACCATCTGCGGGCGTCCTGGAATGGGCACGCTTACCGGGATGGTCGCCGCGCCAGGCTGGCTCCCCGGCGAGGCAATCGCCGGATCGACATTGTGCGGCTGCGCACGCGTCTGCGGCATCGGCGCGATCACGTGGCTGGAGCCATTGAACGCCTCGATGATGGAGTTGGACATCACGCGGTACTTGCCTTCGTTTACCACCGAGACCGCGTACATCACCACGAAGAAGGCGAGCAGCAGCGTCATCAGGTCGGCGTAGGGAATGGCCCAGGCCTCGTGATTGACGTGGTCTTCGTGGTGTTTCTTCTTCCTGGCCACAACGCTGCGCCTCCGTTACGCCAGGTAACCCTGGAGCTTCGCTTCGATCTGGCGAGGGTTGGCGCCCTCGGCGATGGAGACGAGGCCTTCGATGAGGATTTCGCGCATCTGCGTCTGCTTGTGGATCAGCGCCTTCAGGCGCGCCGACATCGGCAGCATCCACAAGTTGGCCAGCGCCACGCCGTAGATCGTCGCCACGAACGCAGCGGCAATGCCGTGGCCGAGCTTGCTCGGATCGGCCAGATTCTGCATCACCGCCATCAGGCCCATCACCGCGCCGATGATGCCCATCGTCGGCGAGAAGATGCCTGCCTGCTCGAACACTTTCGCGCCGGCCAGATCATGGTGTTCGCGCGCGCCCACTTCGACTTCGAGCACGCCGCGGATGGCCTCGGGCTCGCTGCCGTCGACCAGCAGCTGCAGGCCTTTGCGCACGAAGGTGTCGTTTTCCGCGTCGATCTGCGGCTCCAGGCCCAGCAGGCCCTGGCGACGCGAAATTTCGCTCCAGCCCACGATACGGCTGATCAGATCCGATGGCTGGTGCTGCGGCGGCTTGTACACCAGCGGGAACATCGACATCGCGTGCTTGAGCACCTTGCCGGAGTTCTGCACGAGCAGTGCCGCGATGGTGCCCATGAACACGATCACGAATGCCGCCGGATTCCACAGCGCTTCCACGCTGGAACCCTTGAGGATGGTGCCGACGATCACGACCACGAAGGCCAGGATCGTCCCGATGAGACTTACCAGATCCATGTCAGGTATTCACTCGGAGGGATGGGAGGAGTTGACCGTCGCTGCCGGACAAGCCGGCAAGATCCATCACCAGCGCAAGACGGCCGTCGCCGGTAACGGTGGCGCCCGCCACGGCGGGCACGCCTTCGAACAGGGGGCCGAGCGGTTTCACCATCACGTCTTCGCGGCCAAGCACTTCATGCACCAGGCAGCCCAGGCGCATATGGCCGATGTGCAGCACCACTACGTGGCGACCCGGCGCAGCGTCCACACCGATCCAGCCGCCAAGGTTGGCCAGCGCGAGCGCGCGGCCGCGATGCGAAGCCACCGCACGCCCGTCCAGTTGCTGTTGCTGCCCCGAGGCCAGTTCGAACACTTCATCGACATTGCTCAGCGGCAGCGCAAGCAGACGCGAGCCCACGCGCACCATCAGCACGCGCTGGATCGCCAGCGTCAGCGGCACGGCCAGCTCCAGCGTGCTGCCTTTGCCCAGCTGCGAGCGCACCGACAAGGTGCCGCCCAGCTCCACCACGCGCGTCTTCACCACGTCCATGCCCACGCCGCGACCGGAGATGTCGGAGACGGTGGCGGCCGTGCTGAAGCCAGGGCGGAAAATGATTTCGTAGCATTCGTTCTCGGTGAGGCGCGAAGCCTGCGCCTCATCCATCAACCCCTTCTCCACCGCCTTGCGGCGCAGGATCTCGGGATTCATGCCGCGCCCGTCGTCGGACACGGTGATCACGATGCGCTCGCCGCGCTGGCTCGCACCCAGCGTCACCTTGCCCTTGCGGGGCTTGCCGGCGCGCTCGCGTTCGTCCGGCATTTCCAGGCCGTGATCGAGCGCGTTGCGGATCAGGTGCACCATCGGATCGGCGAGCGCTTCGACCAGGCTGCGATCGAGATCGGTGCCCTCGCCTTCCTGGATCAGTTCCACTTCCTTGCCGAGCTGGCGCGAAAGATCGCGCACGATGCGCGGAAAGCGCTGGAACAAGCGGCCCACCGGCTGCAAGCGCATGCCGAGCACGGCGTTCTGCAAGGCATCGGCCACGCGATCGAGTTCGGTGGCGGCCAGCTCGAGCGTTTCATCGCCGGTCTTGGCCGCCAGGCTCAGCAGTCGGTTGCGCACCAGCACCAGCTCACCGGCGCGGTGCACCAGGGCATCGAGGCGGGCGGTGTCCACGCGCACGGTGTTTTCGGGCGCCGGCGCCGCCTGCTTAGCCGGTGCGGCGGCAGGAGCAGGTGCGGGGGCAGGAGCGGATGCCGGCGCGCTCGCGCCCGGTAGTCCGCCCTTGCCGTGAAGATTGTCGAGCAGCGATTCGAACTCGTCGTCCGAGATCGTGCCTGCGGTTGACGATGCGACGGCCGCGTTCGTCGTCGCGCCAGGCTGGCCGCCCTTGCCATGCAGGTTGTCCAGCAAGGCTTCGAATTCGTCGTCGGAAATGCTGCCCGATTCGGCCACCGCCGCGGGCGCACCCGGTGCGCCGCTGCTCCCATAGAGGCTATCGAGCAAGGCCTCGAATTCGGAATCGTCGATCGTGCCGTCGCTCGGCGGCGGCGCTACCGGCGCGGCCACCGGCTTGGGCGCCGGTGCAGCGGCCTTGCCCGGCATCAGGCGTTGCAGCAGGCCAGCGGGCGGCATCGCCATCCCCGTGCCGCCGGCCAGCGCCGCCATCATGTCGTTGAGCAGATCCAACGCTTCAAGCAGCGCATCCATGCGGCTGGCGTCGAGCAGCAACTGCCCGTTGCGCGCCACGTTGAGGAGATCCTCGGCGTGATGGCACAGCTGCACCATCGGCTCGATCGCAAGAAAGCCCGCGCCGCCCTTCACCGTGTGGAACGCGCGGAACACCGCGTTCAACAGTTCGGCGTCGCGCGGCGAGGCCTCCAGCCCGATCAGCTGATCGCCCAGGCGCTGCACCAGTTCCCCGGCTTCCACCAGGAAATCGTCGCGCAACTCGTTGTCGAACGAGGGATCCATCGATCAGAAACCGAATTCGCTCAACAGACGATCCGCCTCATCCTGGCTGGTGACCTTGACCGGGCCGGCGGCGGCTTCACCCGACGCCAGCGCGCCGGTGAGGCTCACGAGTTCCAGCAGCGAGTTCTCCACGCTGCCGATGAAATTCACCACCTTCTTGATGCGCTGACCGGAAAGGTCCTGCCACGACTGCGCGACCACGAAATCGGCGAGGCCATCGCGGCAAGCATGGGCGAACGCCTGCGACTGCGTCGCCAGCACATGCGCAACTTCGCCTTCAGTGGTGCCATCGATCACGGCACCGGCGTTCTCGGCCAGCGCGTCGGCCTGCGGACGCATGCGCTCGACGAAATCGAGCGAGCGATGCGCGGCCTGCGAGCTCATTTCCAGCACGTCTTCCAGGTGCTTGCGTGCATCGGCGACGCTGCCCGGCACGCCTTCCTGCGCGAGGTCGCCGCCGAGGCGGCGCACGGCATCGTGCAGGTCGCGCGCAAGCAGGCCGAGTGCGCGGAACACGCGCTGTTCGCGCTCGCGCACCAGCGCGTCGAGGGCCTTTTCAAAGGCAGCACCATCGGCGCTGTTGAGCAGGTCGTGCAATTCAGGCGGCATGGCTTCGCCAGCCATCAGGGAAACTTGTGCGTTCATGCGGTGGCTCCGCTGGCGGCCAGACGTTCGAAGATCTTGCTCAGCTTTTCCTGCAGGGTCGCGGCGGTGAACGGCTTGACGATGTAGCCGTTCACGCCGGCCTGGGCGGCGGCAATGATCTGGTCGCGGTTGTTCTCGGCGGTCACCATGAGTACCGGCATGCCCTTCAGCGAGGGCTCGGCGCGGATCGCGCGCAACAGGTCGATGCCCGTCATGTTGGGCATGTTCCAGTCGGTCACGACCATGTCGAAGGCGTTGTTGCGCAACATGGTCAGGGCGTTCTCGCCATCGTCGGCCTCCTGGATCAGGCCGTTGCTGAAACCCAGCTCGACCAGCAGGTTGCGAACGATGCGCCGCATGGTGGAGAAGTCGTCCACCACGAGGATCTTCATATTCTTGTCCAAACGCTTTCTCCGCTGCGCGTAGATATGACTTGTGTTGAACAGGGACGAGGGACCAGTTGCGAGGGCGCAACGACCGGACGTCGGGTTGCGAGGGCGCAACGACCGGACGTCGGTTCGACCCTGCACGGCGCAGCGACCGTCCGGACTCACGCCCTTGTTAGTCGCCCCTCGCCCCTTTACGTTTTCCTGCCTTCCTTTCCTGCCCCTCATGCCAACCGCTCATCCGCGCTCGCAAGCGCACGATGGCCTGGCCGTGGATCTGGCACACGCGCGATTCGGTCACGCCGAGCACCGCACCAATCTCCTTGAGGTTCAGTTCTTCCTCGTAGTACAGGGACATCACCAGCTGCTCGCGTTCGGGCAGGCCGCCGATGGCTTCCACCAGGGCCTCGCGCATGCCTTCGTGCTCGACACTGTCCGCCGGGCTCAGGCTGTCGCCATCGGCCACGTCGAACGCCGCGCCACCATCCGCGTCATCCGGTGCGGAAAGGCTGAGCAGGCGTGCACTCGCCGCGTCGGCCAGCACCTGGTGATATTCCTCGGCGCCCATGCCCAGTCGCCGCATCACTTCGGCGTCATCGGCATCAGAACCGGTTTCGATTTCAATCTGACGAACAACCTCCGCCATTTCGCGTACTTTTCGATGCACCGACCGTGGGGTCCAGTCGGTGCGCCGCAATTCGTCGAGCATCGCGCCACGGATGCGGATACCCGCAAACGTTTCGAAGCTCGCATTCTTGCCGGTGGTGAAATTGCGCGCGGCCTCCAGCAAACCGATCATGCCGGCCTGAATCAGGTCGCTCACGTCCACGCTGGGCGGCAATCGACCCATCAGGTGATAGGCGATCCTTCGCACCAAGGGAGCGTGCTGGCGAACCAGTTCGTCGGCACTCTGCCGCGTCAGCTGCAGATATTCGGAAGCCACACTCATGTCACCACCCCGTTGCTACTGCGGCCTGCCTGCTGAAAAAGGCGATGCGATCCAGGCCCAGTCGCTCGGGTTCACCCCATGTATCGACCGCACCCGCCAATTGCTTGAATGCCAATCCCGACCGGCTCGACGGCCACAGGTCCACCACCGCGCTCTGGCGACGGATGGCCTGCTTGAGTCGTTCGTCATGCGGGACATGGCCCATGAATTCCAGCGCCACATCGAGGAAGCGATCGCAAACTCGTGCGAGTTTCTGATGCAGCTGCCTGGCTTCGCCCAGGTTGCGCACCATGTTCGCCACCATGCGGAAGCGGCGCACGCCAAAATCGCGGCTGAGTACCTTGAGCAAGGCATACGCATCGGTGAGCGAAGCTGGTTCGTCGCACACCACCACCACCACGTCATCGGCGGCGGCGGCGAACATCGCCACGTTGTCGGAAAGTCCTGCGGCGGTATCCACCACCAGGTAGTCCGGCGGTGTCACCAGATCGTCAAACGCGCGGATCACCGCCGCGTGCTCGCCCGCCCCCAGCTGCGCCAGTCGACGCGTGCCCGAACCGGCCGGCACCACTTTGAGGCCGTGCGGCGCGGTCATCAGCAGATCCTCGATCGAGCAGACGCCGTCGAGCAGGTGGCCGATATGACGCGTGGGCGTGAGGCCGAGCAGCACGTCGATATTGGCCAGGCTCATGTCCGCATCGAGCAGGATCACCTGGTGACCCTGCACGGCGAGCGCCATGCCCAGGTTCACCGATACCGTGGTCTTGCCCACGCCGCCCTTGCCGCCGGCCACCGCGATGGCGCGGCAACGCTTGCGCGGCGCAGAGCCGCTCAATCCATACGCCTGGTCCTGGACCGGCGCCTGTCGGCTATGTCGTTCGGTCAGCGCACGCAGCATGCTTTCCAACCCCATCGCCTGGTTCATTGCAAAGACACCGCTCATGCACTTGCCACCGCTAGTCCGAAGCGATCCGCCATCACCACGTCATCGGCCGGCGCCGTGCCCTTGAGCACTTGCGCGGCACGGCACACCAGCACCCGCGCATCGGCTGTGGCGATGTCTTCGGGCACGCGCTGTCCATCGGTGACGTAGTCGAGCGCGAGTCGGTGACGGATCAGCACCGACAGCGCGCCGCCGAGGCTCGGGGCCTCGTCGAGTTTGGTGAGAATGCAGGCGTGCGGCTTGACCGGCAGGTAGGCGCGCACCGCTTCGTCCAGCGACGAGGCATGTGCATTCGCCGCCATCACCAGGCAGGCGCGCAGATCGCCGCCGTTGCCCAGCACTTCCAGCTGTTCGGCCAGGCGCGGATCGCCGCCGGCCAGGCCGGCGGTATCCACCAGCACGGTGTGGTGGCCGCGCAGCAATTCCAGTACATGGCGCAGGCTGTCGGCGTCGTAGGCGGGATACACGCGCACGCCGAGCAGGCGGGCGTAATGTTCCAGCTGCGCCGCGGCGCCAATGCGGTAGTGATCGGTGCTGACCAGCGCGACCTGCGATGCGCCATTGCGCATCACCGCGCGCGCGGCGAGCTTGGCGATGGTGGTGGTCTTGCCCACGCCGGTGGGACCGACCAGTGCGGTCACGCCACGGCGCTCCGAATGATCGCGCGGGCTGATCGACAGGCTTCGGCTGAGCACGCCCAGCGGCAGGTAGCGCGCCTGCTCGGCGTTGATCTCGACCGGCAACTCACCGACCAGCTGACGGGCCACATCCGGTTCGATGCCGAGCCGCGTCATTTCGCGCAGCACACGGGCGCGCATCGGCTGACGGCGCTCCAGGTCGTTCCAGATCAGGCTGGACAGCTGCGTTTCCAGCAGGTCGCGCAGGCTGCCCAGTTCGGCGCGCACGCGTGCGGTGTCCTGCATGGCGCGTTCGAGCAAGGGGTGAATCGAAGCGGTGACCTCGCCGGCCACATTGGCCTGCGCAGATTCCACCGGTGCGGATTTTTCTTCCAGCGCCTTGGCCTGCGAGGCGGCCGGCTTGCGGGCCCCCAGCGTTTCGATCGTCGGCTCCATGCGCGGCGCGGCGGTGGCGCGACGCGAGAGCGACACGGTCACGCCATCGTCCTCGTGACGGTTCGCCGTCGGCAGCGGCGGCGGCATGACTTCCGCACGGCGTGCAACGGAGGCTTCCACATCGCGCTGCGACGCGGCAGCAGCCGGTGCGCGGTTTTCCACTTCCAGCGGCGCACCGTGGCGCGCGGCTTCGCGCACCAGGGCTTCGTCGAAATCCACGGCAGCGATGATCTCGATGCCGTCGTCCATCCGGCGCGTGGACAGGATCACCGCATCCGGTCCCTGGTCTTCGCGCACTTCACGCATGGCCTGGCGCATATCCGGGGCCACGAAACGCTTGATCTTCATGCCTTGCTGCTCCGCGAAACAGGGACGAGGGACGCGCGGCGAACCTGCGCGGCCGTGCCTCGTGGCACGTACCGCCCATTCGCCAACGACTCGATGTTTGCGCCCTCGCTACTCATCCCTATTCCCTCTCTCGTCTGCTTGATTCAGCGACCCAATGCCTGCACCAAACGCACTCGGCGGTTGTCCGGCACCTCGTTGTAAGCCAGTACGTGCAGGTTCTGTGCCACATGGCGAGTGAAGCGTGCGAGCCACGGACGCAGCTGCGGCGCGACCAGCAAAACGGCCGGTTCGCCGCTCATTTCCTGCTTGCGCGCAGCGTCGGCAACGCCTTGCTGCAGGCGGTCGGCGAGGCCTGGCTCCACCGCGGCGCCCGCTACGCCGCCATTTGCGAGCGATCCCAGCAGGATCTGCTCCAGCTCCGGCGCCAGCGTGATGACCGGGATCTCGGTACCGAGCCCGGAGATCTCCTGGACGATCTGGCGACCGAGCGCCACGCGTACGGCAGCGCTGAGGGCGCCGGGATCCTGACTCTGGTTGGCGTGCTCCGCCAAGGATTCGACGATGGAACGCATATTGCGGATCGGCACCCGCTCGGCCAGCAGGTTTTGCATGACCTTGACCACCACGCCCAGCGACAGGCGCTTGGGCACCAGGTCTTCCACCAGCTTGGGCGTGGTCTGCGCGAGGCGATCGAGCAGCTGCTGCACGTCCTGATGGCCGAGCAGTTCGTGCGCGTGGCTCTGCAGGATGTGCGACAGATGCGTGGCGACCACGGTGGCCGGATCGACCACGGTGTAGCCCAGACTCTGCGCCGTTTCGCGCTGGCCCGGTTCGATCCACAGCGCTTCCAGGCCAAACGCCGGATCGCGCGTGGCGATGCCTTGCAGGCCTTCCTGCACGCGGCCGGGGTTGATCGCGAGCAGCCGATCGTTGTGCACCTCGGACTCGCCCATGGGCACGCCCATCAGGCTGATGCGATACGTGTTGGGGCCAAGGTCCAGGTTGTCGCGGATATGCACCGGCGGCACCAGGAAGCCCAGCTCCTGCGAGAGCTTGCGGCGCACCGACTTGATGCGGCCCATCAGCTCGCCGCCCTGGTGCGTATCCACCAGCGGAATCAGCCGATAGCCAACTTCCAGGCCCAGCGGATCGACGCTGGCGACATCTTCCCAACCCAGTTCGAGACGTTCCGTCGGCGCGGCCGGCGGCGGCACCTCGGCGGCAGCTTTCGCCACGCGCTCAACCGCTTCGCGATCGCGCTTGATCATCAGCCACGCCGCACCGCCACAGGTGCCGCCCAGCAGCAGGAAGGCGATATTGGGCATGCCCGGGATCAGTCCCATCACGCCCAGCACCACGCCCGCCACGGCGAGCGCACGCGGCTGGCCGAACAGTTGGCCGACGAGCTGTTTGCCCATGTCGGTGGACTTGGACACGCGCGTCACGATCACCGCGGTGGCGATGGACAGCATCAGCGATGGTACCTGCGCCACCAGGCCGTCGCCGATGGTGAGCAGCGTATAAGTCTTGGCGGCTTCACCGGCGGAAAGCCCGTGCTGGAAGATGCCGACGAAGAAGCCGCCGACGATGTTGATGATCAGAATCAAAATGCCGGCGGTGGCGTCGCCGCGCACGAACTTGGAGGCGCCGTCCATCGAGCCGTAGAAGTCCGCTTCCTCGCGCACTTCCTGGCGACGGTCGCGCGCCTGTTCCTGGTTGAGCAGGCCGGCGTTGAGATCGGCGTCGATCGCCATCTGCTTGCCGGGCATCGCATCGAGGGTGAAGCGCGCCGTCACTTCGGACACGCGGGTGGCACCCTTGGTCACCACCACGAAGTTGATGATGGTGAGGATGGCGAACACCACCAGGCCCACCGCGAAATTGCCGCCGATGACGAACTCGCCGAACGCTTCGATCACCTTGCCCGCGGCGCCAGGGCCGTCGTGGCCATTGAGCAGCACCACGCGCGTGGAGGCGATGTTGAGCGCGAGGCGCAGCAAGGTCGCCATCAGCACCACGGTGGGAAACGCGGCGAATTCCAGCGGGCGCATCACGTAGATCACCGCCAGCAGGATCACCAGCGACAACGCGATGTTGAAGCTGAAGAGCATGTCCAGCAGGAACGGCGGCAGCGGCAGCATCAGCATCGCCAGTGCGGCGAGCATGATCACCGGCGCACCGAGGCCGCGGCGTCCGAGCATCTTGAGATTGCCTAGGGCAGTCGTGTTTGCCATCACTGTTCCGTCAGAACTTGTAGGGACCCATCAGGTCCGGATCAACATCGGGTTGCGGCGCCGACGGCGGCGCATCACCGCGCGACACCGCCTGCTTGAGCTGGAAGACATAGGCGAGCACCTGCGCCACGGCGACGTACAGCGCCGAGGGAATCTCGCGATCGATCTGGGTCGTGGCATACAGCGCGCGGGCCAGCGGCGGCGCTTCCACGGTGGGGATGCGATGGCTGGAAGCGACCAGGCGGATCTGCAGCGCCAGTTCGTCCATGCCCTTGGCAATCACGCGCGGCGCGCCCATGCGGCCTTCGTCGTAGCGCAGGGCCACGGCAAAGTGCGAAGGGTTGGTGATCAGCACGTCTGCCTTGGGCAGCTCCTGCATCATGCGCTTGCGCGCCATCTGGAACTGCAGCTGCCGGATGCGTCCCTTGAGCTCGGGGTTGCCGTCGCTTTCCTTCGATTCGTCCTTCAGTTCCTGGCGCGTCATGCGCAGGCGCTTGTTGTGATCGAACTTCTGGTACAGCGCATCGGCACCGCCGATCAGCGCAAGGATCGAGCCGAACAACAGCGCACCGTGACCCAGCAGACTCATCGCCTTGAAGGTGCCGGCGCGTACTTCGCCGACGCCGGTGGCCATCAGGTCGTCCTGCCAGTTTTTCAGCACCATCACCAGGATGCCGCCGATCAGCAGCAGCTTGAGCAGCGACTTGGCCAGCTCCACCAGGCCACGCATGGCAAAGATGCGGCCGAGACCCTTGATCGGATCAAGCCGCTCGAATTTGGGCTCCAAGGCTTCGGCGCTGAAATTGAGGCCGCCGAGCAACAGCGGCGCAGCGAGCGCGGCCAGCATGGTGGCCAGCGCCACCGGCGCAAACAGCGACATCGCCTCGTGCATCGCCATCGAGAGCACGCGACCGGGCAGCTGTTCGGAAAACAACGCAGCGCGGTCATAGGTCAGTCCCAGTCCGTAGATGCGCCGCACGTGTTCCATTGCCGCTGCGCCGCCATTCATCAGCGCGGACACGCCGGCAAGCACCACCACCGCGCCCGAAAGGTCGCGCGACCGGGGAACGTCGCCCTTTTCGCGCGATTCGCGCAGGCGCTTTTCGGATGGTTGTTCAGTGCGTTCCTGATCGTCGTTCTCTGCCATGGCGTATCCCTCAACCGCCTGCCAGCTCGTGCATCAGCGTCCATGCGGTGTTCTGCAAGGACTCGAAGGCACCCGGCAAGGTGTGCAGCGACAGCCACAGCGCGACGAAACCCAGGGTCACCGTGATCGGGAAACCCACCGCGAACAGATTCATCGACGGAGCCGCACGACTGATCGCGGCAAAACCGATGTTGACCATCAGCAGCGAGGTCATCGCCGGCAACGCCACGCGCACCGCGCCGCCAAACAGGTGCGTGGCGAATGCGACCACGGCATACAAGCCCTTGGGATCGATCACTGCCTGCCCCGGCGGCAAACTGTGAAAACTGTCGGCCAGCAGCGAAATCAAACGCAGATGCCCGTTCATGGCGAGGAACAGCAGCATCACCATCAACAGATAGAACTGGCTGAGCACCGGCGAACTGCCACCGCCACGAGGGTCCACGGTTTCGGCAAAGCCCAGGCTCATGCTCTGTCCGACCAACTGGCCGCCGAGCGACACCGCTTCGAAAGCCAGTTTCAACACGAAGCCGATCGATGCGCCCATCAACAACTGCGCCACCATGGTGGTGATGCCGTCGGCCGTCATCGGATCGATCGTGGTCGGCGCGAGCGGCGCCAACACCACGGTCAGCATCAACATGATGGCAAGGCGAAAGCGCTGCGGCAGCACCGAGTCGCCGAACACCGGCGCGACCAGGCACAGCCCACCCACGCGCGCCATCGCCCACAACAGCGAGCCAATCAGCCCCTGCAACTGGGCGAGCTGCACCGTGGTCACTTCACTGCCCCGGGCAGACTCTCGATCAACTGGCGCGTGAACTGCACCAGCGTGCGCAGCATCCAGGGGCCGGCGATCAGCGCGACCGCGGCCATGGCGACGACCTTGGGGATGAAGCTCAAGGTCATTTCGTTGATCTGCGTGGCGGCTTGCACCACACCGATGATCAGGCCTACCAGCAGTGCGGTGAGCAGCAGGGGGGCGGCCACCATCATGGCGACGTAGAGCGCGTGCTGGCCGAATTCGATGACTGACTCAGGCGTCATGAGTAAAAACTTCCCGCCAGCGTACCCAGCAGCAAGGTCCACCCATCCACCAGCACGAATAGCATGATCTTGAACGGCAACGAGATGATGGTGGGCGAGACCATCATCATGCCCATCGACATCAGCACGCTGGCCACCACCAGGTCGATGATCAGGAACGGAATGAACAGCAGGAAGCCCATCTGGAACGAGGTCTTCAGCTCGCTGGTGACAAAGGCCGGCATGGCGACGCGAAACGGCACGTCTTCCTTGCTTGCGTAAGGCTGCTCATTGGCCAGGTGCGTGAACAACTGCAGATCCGCATCGCGCGTCTGGTCGAGCATGAAATGCTTAAACGGTGCGGCGGCGGCAGGCACCGCCTGCTCGGCCGTCATCTGGCCGTCCATATACGGCTTCACGCCATCGGCATAGGCGTGATTGAGTACCGGCGACATCACGAACAGCGTGAGGAACAGCGACAGGCCCAGCAGGATCTGGTTGGACGGCGTGGAACTCGTGCCCAACGCCTGACGCAGGAAACTCAACACGATCATGATGCGCGTGAATGACGTCATCATCAGCAGCACGGCCGGCAGCAACGTCAGCACCGTCATCAGCGCCAGCAACTGCAACGACAGCGTCCAGTTCTGGGCGCCGCCCGGCGCGTTCTGCACGGTCAGCACAGGAATACCGGCCGGCGACGACGGCATCTGCGGCATGGAAGGCATCGCGGGCATGGCCGGCGCCGCCCACAGCAGCACCGGACACAGCATCAGCAAGACCAGGAGAATCCAACGAGCGTGCTTCATCACTTGCGGTTCCAGCGGGCCAGCACGTCGCCGAACGGCGCGATCGGCGGTTGCGGACTGGCTTCCGGTGCGGGCGCCACGCCTTCGTAAACGTGCAGCGTGCGCATGCCGCCCTGCCCCATGCCGATCAGCAGACGCTTGCCGTCTGCCTCCACCAGCATCAGGCGATCGCGCGCACCCACCGCCATGGTTTCCACGCAGCGCATGCGGCGCCCGCCCGGCGTCGTGCGTGCCTGCAGCCGACGGCTGAACCAGCCGGCCACGAAGATCAGCGCAATGATCGCCGCGAGACTCAACACCACGCGCACCAGCTCGCCACCCACATTAATCTCGGGCGCAGCGGCAACGGGAAGGACCAGGGCCATCATCGTGCTCACCGCAACTTGCGCACGCGCTCGGCCGGGCTGATCACGTCGGTGAGACGGATACCGAAGCGGTCGTTGATCACCACCACTTCACCGTGCGCCACCAGCGTGCCGTTGACGAACACGTCCAGCGGTTCGCCGGCGGAGCGATCGAGTTCCACCACAGAACCCTGGTTGAGCTGCAGCAAGTTGCGGATGCTGATGCGGGTGCGGCCCACTTCCATGGCGAGCGTGACCGGTACATCAAGAATCATGTCGAGGTTGACTTCGGAGCCTTCGCCCAGCGGGGCGGTCAGCTGATCGAATTCGACGCGCTGGGTAGCGCTGGCGGCGTCATTGGGGGTCATGCGAGGTCAATCTCCAGGGTGGTTTCGGTCGACAGGCGCACTTCGCGGCGCCCCGTCTGGGCATGGAAGCGGACGGCAGTACGGCCGTTGTGCTGGCCGTAGCGGCCGCGGAACACGGGCACGTCTTCGGCGAATACCGTGCTGAATTCCGGCAGCTGGATCGGCAATACGTCGCCGGGACGAAGACGCAGGAATTCACCGATGCTCAGGCGCGTTTCGAGCAGCAGCGAGCTGAGCTCCACTTCCGCATCCAGCACTTCGTCCTGCAGCGTTTCGGCCCAGCGGTGATCGCGATCGACGCGGTCGCTCTGCACGCCGGCATCGAGCAAGGTGCGGATCGGCTCGACCATGGCATACGGCAGGGTCAGATGCACTTCGCCGCCGCCGCCGTCGAGTTCGATATGGAACTTGGACACCACCACCGTTTCGGTGGGGCTGACGATGTTGGCGAATTGCGGGTTGATTTCGGAATTGAGGTATTCGAAGTTGAGCGGCAGCACCGGCGCCCACGCCTCCACCATCGAGGCGAACAACTCGGTCAGCATGATCTGGATGACGCGGTTTTCGGTCGGCGTGAAATCGCGACCCTCGATGCGCGCATGGAAACGGCCGTCGCCACCGAAGAAGTTGTCGATCACGGTGAACACCAGGCGCGGCTCCATCACCACCAGCGCGGTGCCGCGCAGTGGCTTGATGCGCACCAGGTTGAGGTTGCTGGGCACGGCCAGCGCATGCACGTACTCGGCGAACTTCATCATCTTCACGCCGAGCACCGACACTTCGCAGGTCTTGCGCAGCACGCCGAACACGGCCGTGCGGAAGAAGCGCGCGAAGCGATCGTTGACCATTTCCAGCGTGGGCAGGCGACCGCGCACGATGCGGTCCTGCTGGGTGAAGTCGTACGAGATCACCGCATCGGGCGGCAAGGGCTCGTCATTGCCCGTTTCGACGGCGCCACCTTCCACGCCGTCGAGCAGGGCATCGATTTCTTCCTGTGAAAGCAGGTCGCTCATCGCCGCTGTCCCGTCACTGCATCACGAAGCTGGTGAAGTACAGCGCTTCCACGCCCGGACGCCCCAGACGCTTCTCGATGATCTTGCGCACCGCGTCCAGCGCCTGCGCCTGCAGTTTCTGCTTGCCCGCGGCGTCGCTGAGAATCGAGTAGTCCTGGCTGCTGAACAGCATCACCAGCGCATTGCGGATCACCGGATCGGCATCCTTGGCCGCCGCCAGCGCCGCCGCGTCATGCGACATCAGGCTCACACCCACCTGCAGGAAGCGCATGGACTGGTCGTCCTTGAAATTGACGACAAACGGCGGATCCAGCATGAGGTACTGCTCCTGCTTGGACAGCGCCACCTTCGGCTCATCCCCCTCCGCACCATGCGCACTGCTGCGAGAGTTCATCACCAGGTAACCAGTCACACCGGCCATGGCGAGCAACGCCACGCCCATCATCAGCACGAGCTTGTTCGATCCCTTCTTGGGCGCTGCGGCCGCCGCTTCTGCTTGCTCGTTCTGAGCCATGCGAAATCAATCCCTATCAAAGTTCAGTCATCGGCCACCCGCCACGGGCGGCACATGTCCGTTATCTGCAAACGGCATGCCATCGGCGGGAGACGTTGCTGCGACTGGGTTTGCGCGGTATCGCGACGGCATCGCGGCGCTTTCTTGACGCGTGTCGGGGATTGGGCGTGACGGGGTGGTGGCGGTGGTCGGAAGCTTGTCGCGCCCGGCGCCTGTCTGTGGGAGCGCACCCTGTGCGCGACAGTCACGCTGGGATGTACCGCTTCGTAGGGTTGTCGCGCACAGGGTGCGCTCCCACAAAGGGCGACCCGCAACCATTAATCCAAGATCCACGGCAAGCGCACCCTTGTAGGAGCGCACTTGTGCGCGACCGCGGCGCTGGGTGCACCGCTCCGTAGGCTGGTCGCGCACAAGTGCGCTCCTACAAAAAAGCTGCCGGCCCGCGACGCCAGGGCGTTGTTCGGCTCTTGATGTGGCTCTTGCCCTAGGGGTCCCCGTATGACGCGGCGGGCGGGTGGAGGAAAGCCCGAAGGGTGGCCGCATGGGTGCGGCCAGTTTTTCGACAGGACAGGGATGTCCTGTCGAAAAACCCCGTAACCCGCACGCGCACCTGGAGGGCGCAGCCCGGAAGGCGCGTCATCCGGGGGCCCTTCTCTTTGGTTACCTTCTCTTGGGCAAGCAAGAGAAAGTGACCCGGCCTTCCCAAAAAGGGGACTAGCTTTGCGTCGCCGGCAGGAGGACCGAAGCCCGCGGCAGGCGAGCCAGGTCGCTGTATCGCGACAACTAAACACCGAGGCTCTGGGTCCCGGCTTTCGCCGGGACGACAAATAGAAAAGTTCCCGCGAGCACCCGCCCCTCACCCCAACCCTCTCCCCGGAGGGGAGAGGGAGCAGAAGCGGGTTACGCAAACATATCCACCAACCCCACCACCTTCATCACCGCCCCCGCCACCGAACCCAACTCTCCAACACCCTCAGCCACCCCACTCTCAGACCCGGAAGAGGAACCACCCGACGTCCCGGCCTGAGCAGAACCCTGCCCCGTATTCCCCTGCCCCACCTGCGCCTGCCCCAAGGTCAAACCATGGTGCGCCAGCATCGAATCAAGCTGGCTCAGCGTCTGCTGCACGGCGTGCACGGCCTGCGGGTGTTGCGCGATGAAGGCCACGTCCACATGGTCCTGCTTCACGCTCACCTTCACATCAAGCTCGCCGAGGTCCTCAGGATGCAGGCGGATGCGTGCCTCCTTGACGTCCTGGCCACCCAGCCAGGTCACTTGCTGGCTCAGTTCCTGCCCGAACGAAGGCGACCCCACGCTCGATTGCATCGTGAGCGCATGCGGAGCGGGCGCGGTCGCCACGTTCGACGAAGTCTGCGGTTGCTGCGACATCGCCTGGGCAGTGAGATTCTTCAGTGCATCGACCGAGTCATCGCTGTGATTGCCCTGGCTCGAAGACGCCGTCAATGCCTGCAAGGCCGTGCTGAATGCATCGCCCTGCGTGCTCGGCGTGGTATCGGTCGCCGGCGCGGCCACGGCGTCATCGCCGTCGCCCACGTCCTGGGTCGCCATGGAAAGGCTTTTGTCCTCAATCCCACCCAAGCCCTTGTCCAGGTCAGCCACGCCGCCTGCCTTTGCCTGCCCCGCTGCTTGCGCAGCACCGAGCAGTGCGACGGTGGCCGGCGTCACAACGGATGCAGCCGCGGCAGTGACAGCGTCCGTCGCATCTTCACCGTCAGCCGCCGCCGGGACCGCACTGGCAGCCGCCGAAGCCGGCACGCTCTGGCCCAGCAAGGCGAGCATCGCGGCGGCAGCGGCGGGCGCGTCAGAGGCCGACTTGTCGTCGTCCTTGTCGTCCTGCTTGCTCTTGGCGGGTGACTGCGATGGAGTCGAGGGGCTGGCCTTTGCCGATGCGTGCCGGTCGTGCACGGGCCGTGACGGGTCGCTCTGCCGCGCCAACTGCTGACGGGCATGCTGCAAGGGCTTGCTGAAATCCTTGTTCGGATCGCTGGACGAAGCGCTCGTCGTATCGCTGGCAGGCGCGTTCGTGGGCGGCGGCAGATTCACCACCGCGGCAATGGACGAGGTCATACGATGATCTCCTGGAATGCGTTGATGGCGGTGCTCACGAGAGCCCCCTCGCCGGCCGGCGGTACTGATTGCGTTCGTCGACCTCGGCCTGTTCGCGGCGGTCCTCGCTCTTGCGTTCCTGCTCGCGGTAGCGGTCGATCACACTGCCCAGCGCCTGCTCGCGGGCGTGGGCTTCGCGCCACTGGTTGCGCGCGCCATCAAGGACGCGGCGTTGGCGCGCCACTTCGTTGATCTGTTGCGCGATGACCTGGTCGATGCGCTCCACGAACTGACGCCGGTTGAGCAGGGCGCTCACGCTCACCCCGCCCTGCGCCTCGGCGTACTCGGCGCGGTATTTCTGCAGCTCTTCCAGCTGCTGCTCGGCCTTGGCGAGCTTTTGCTGCTGCTCGGCCAGGCGCTGCATGGCCGTTTCCTGACGGTCGTGCGCGAGGTCGGCGGCAGGTTGCAGGCGGTTTGCGCGGGATGTCACGGCGTGCCTCCGGCGGTCAGCATTTCAAGTGCGCCAATGGCGTCGTTGAGCGTGGTCGGCGCGTCCACCTCCTGCTGCAGGAAGTCGCGCAAGCGCGGCCACATGGCGATGGCGTGATCCACCTGCGGGTCGGACCCTTTCTGGTAAGCACCCACTGTGATCAGATCGCGCTGCTGGCGATACGCCGAATAGACCTGGCGAAAACGCTGGGCGGAACGCAGGTGTTCGCGCTTCACGACCGCCGGCATCACGCGGCTGATCGATGCCTCGATATCGATGGCGGGATAGTGACCCGCTTCGGCCAGATCGCGCGACAGCACGATATGTCCGTCGAGAATCGCGCGCGAGGCATCCGCAATGGGATCGTGGCGATAGTCGTCGCCCTCGGTAAGCACGGTGTAGAACGCGGTGATGGAACCGCGGCCTTCGGCATCATTGCCAGCGCGCTCCACCAAGGCCGGCAGCATCGCAAACACCGACGGCGGATAACCCTTGGTGGCCGGCGGCTCGCCGATCGCCAGCGCGATCTCGCGCTGCGCCTGCGCATAGCGCGTGATCGAATCCATCAGCAGCAGCACGCGCTGGCCGCGATCGCGGAACCACTCGGCGATCGCGGTGGCGTACTGCGCCCCGCGCAGTCGCTTGAGTGGCGGCGCATCCGCCGGCGCGGCGACGATCACGGCACGTGCGCGCCCTTCCGCGCCCAGCGTGTGTTCGACGAATTCCTTCACTTCGCGGCCGCGCTCGCCGATCAGGCCCACCACCACCACGTCGGCGTCGGTGTAGCGCGTCATCATGCCGAGCAGGGTCGACTTGCCGACGCCCGAACCGGCGAACAGGCCAAGGCGCTGGCCGCGGCCGACCGTGAGCAGCGAGTTAATCGCGCGCACGCCGGTATCCAGCGGCGTATCGATCGGCTTGCGCGCCATCGGGTTGATCGGTTCGTTCTTGAGCAGGGCGTGCTCGTCCACATCGAGCGGGCCAAGGCCATCGAGCGGCACGCCGTCGGCACCGACCACCCGGCCCAGCAAAGCCATGCCCACCGGCAGGCCGCTGGTATGCGCGCATGGACGCACGCGGGCGTTGGGCAGCACGCCATGCATTTCGGTGACAGGCATCAGCAAGAGGCGTTCATCGGCGAAGCCGACCACTTCGGTTTCCAGTTCGCTGCCATCAGCCGTGGTGACCAGGCAGCGCGCACCCAGGGGCGCCTCGCAGCCTTCCGCTTCCAGCGTGAGGCCGACCACGCGGCGCAGACGCCCTTCCACGGTCAGCGTGCGCGCGCCGATGGCGCGTTGCCGACGACGGGCCAGTCGCTCCTGCCACAAGGCGGCACGCGACGGGCTGGGCGCGTTCATCCACGCACCTCGTCGGCATCTTCATCGATGCCTTCGGCTTCGGCGCCGAGCACGGCATCCACGACCGCGGCGAGCCGTGTTTCAACGCGGGCGTCGAGACGCGAGCGCTCGCTTTCCAACAGGCAATCGCCGCGCTGCAGGCTGTTGTCGGGCAGCAGCTGCCAGTGCGACTCCACCATCTCGAGCGAACGCAGCAAGGCCAGATCATCCGGATGCAGGCGCACGCGCAGGTTGCCGCTGGCCGAAGGCAGCGCCAGCGCCGCCTGGCGCACGGCTTCCACCACCAGGTCGGGGGTGGTGCGCAACTCGTGCGCCAACACCTGGCGCGCCACCGTCATGGCCAGGCGGGTCAGTTCCAGTTCCACCAGTTCATCCATGCTGCGCAGTGGACGGGCGGCCGATTCCAGCAAGGCGTCCAGTCGCTGCATGCGTTCGTGCAAGACCTGTTGCGCCTCGGCCATGCCCTGGGCGAGGCCCGCGGCATAGCCCTCTTCGCGCGCTTGCTGCTCGATCGATTCCAGCTCGCGCACGGTCGGCTGCTGCACCGGCTCTGGCGTCGGCTCGACCGCCACCGGCTCGCCCACTTCGGGCGGGAGCCAGCGTTCAAAGGGCAGCAACTTGTCACGGTTCATCACGGCGTTCATGCGACCAGCTCGTCACCTGTGCCGGAGAGATTGATGGCACCCGAATCGGCCAGCTTGCGCGCGATGGCGAGCACTTCCTTCTGTGCCGAATCCACTTCGCTGAGGCGAACCGGACCGGATACTTCCAGGTCGTCGCGCAGCATGTCGGCCGCGCGCTTGGACATATTGGCGAAGATCTTTTCGCGCACGCCGGGCTCGGCGCCCTTGAGCGCAGTAACCAGGCGGGCGGTCGGCACTTCACGCAACAGGGTCTGCATGCTGCGGTCGTCGAGGTCACCGAGGTCTTCGAACACGAACATCAATTCTTCGATGCGGCCGCTCAGGCCCGAGTCGTGGGTACGGATGGCCGCCATCAACTCGTTTTCGCGGCTGGTTTCCATCGCGTTGAGAATATTGGCCGCGGCCTTGAGGCCACCGACGCTCGCGGATTTGAGCTTTTTGGTGTTGCCGCCGGCGAACTGGCGCTCCATGATTTCGTCCAGCTCGTTCAACGCATGCGGCTGCACGCCGTCGAGCGTGGCGATACGCATCACTGCGTCGCTGCGCACGCGCGGCGCCAGGTAACCGATCACTTCGGCCGCCTGATCCGGTTCCAGATGCGCCAGCACCAGCGCGATGATCTGCGGATGTTCCTGGCCGATCATCTCGGCGATGGCGCGGCTCTCCATCCACTTGAGCGACTCCAGGCCCTTGCTGGAGCGACCAAGCAGGATGCGATCGATCAGGCCGCCCGCCTTGTTCTCGCCCAGTGCATTGACCAGGATCTTGCGGATGTATTCCTCGGTGCCGACGCCCAGCGAGGTGTGCCGCCCCATGTCTTCATTGAGGCGTGCGAGCACCATTTCCACCTGCTCACGGGTGACATTGGTGAGGCTGGCCATGGCCGAACCCACCGCCTGCACGTCGCGTGCGCTCAGATGCCTGAGCACCTCGGCCGCGTCCTGTTCGCCCAGGGTGAGCAGCAGGATGGCGGCACGCTGCGCGCCGCCGATTGGCGTTTCTGCTTTCATGATGCGTTCTGCCCGCTGACTTGTTTCACCGTCGCCTGCCGCAGAGGAGCCAGCGACGACATGCGATGTCGACGCTGGCCATGCGGACGTCGTGCGAATTCGCGCTTAGCCGCCATCTTCGCCCACCCAGCTCTTGACCACCTGCGCCACCTGCTTGGGGTTTTCGCCGACCATGCGGCGGGCCAGGCCAATGCGTTGCTCGTACGCCAGTTGCGGCGGCACGCCGAGCTTGAGCACGTCGTCGCCCTCGTCCTTGTCGTCCACGCGCACCGAAATGGTCGGCGTGTCCATGGGCATGGCACCGGCCAGGGCAAGCTCGCGACTGGTGGACGGCGCGCGCGACAAGCCGCGCAGCAACGGCCGCAGCAGGCCGAACGCCACCAGCAGTGCCACCAGGATGCCGGCCGCCTGCTTGATCAGGTCGAGCATGCCCGGACGTTCCCAGAACGGCTGTGCCGGCGTGGCCACATCGTTGCTCGGGTCCTGATGGAAGGCCTGATTGATCACGCTGACGCTGTCGCCGCGCGCCTCGTTGTAGCCCACGGCGTTGCGCGCGAGGGTCGTGAGATGTTCCAGTTCCTGCGGGGTGAACGGCACGCTCTTGTTGCCGCCCTTGTCGCCGGGCACCAGTTTGTTGTCGACCACCACGGCCACGGTGAGACGCGCGAGGCGACCCGCCGGATCGCTGACGTGGCTGATGGTGCGATCGAGTTCGTAATTGCGTGTGGCGCTGCTGGAGTTTTGACTGGGGCCGTTGCTCTGCGCGGTCGCGGCCGTCTTGCCTGCCCCATTCTTGCCCGCGGCAGGCTTTGCTGCGGTCGGCTGCGCCACGGTATTTGGCGGCTGGTTGCTCAACGCGCCAGGAATCGAAGCGTCGTTCGCTTCGCCGGTGTGCTGTTCGCTATTGGTCTGCTCGCTGCGCAGCGCGGGATGTTCGTGGTCGAACGTCTCCGTCGCCTTCTCGGTCTCGCTGAAATCCAGATCCGCATAGACCTGCGCGCGCACTTTGCCCGGGCCCACCAGCGGCGTCAGCAGTTCTTCGATGCGCTGCGCATAGGTGTTCTCGATGCGCGTGGCCAGACGCAGACGCGTATCGCCGATGGCGCTGGCGCTGCCCGCATCGGTGGTGGTGAGCAGCTGGCCCGCCTGATCGACCACCGACACCTGCTTGGGATCGAGATTGGGGACACTCGACGCCACCAGGTGGACGATCGCCGCCACCTGGCTCGCATCGAGCTGGCGACCGGCATATAGCGTCACCAGCACCGAGGCGCTCGCTTCCTTGTTGTCGCGGATGAAGGCCGACGGCTTGGGCAGCGCCAGATGCACGCGCGCAGCGCGCACCGATTGCAGACCCGCGATGGTGCTGCCCAGATCGCTTTCCAGCATTTGCTGGTAACGCGTGCGCTCGGCCAGATCGCTCATGCCAAACGGCGAATCGGCACCGGGTGCGGCCGCAGTGGCGGAGCTGCCCTGCGGCAGGCCCTGCGCGGCGAGCTTGAGGCGAATGGCCGCCAGATCGGAAGCGGGCACCATGATGGAGTTGCCATCAGCGCCCAAGGTGTACGGCGTATTGGAGGCCTGCAGCGCCTGCGTGACGGCGGCGGCATCCTTTTGTTCCAGACCGGCGTAGAGCAGGCCGTAGTTGGGGCCGCGCGACCACAGCACCACGGCAACGCCAAGGGCAACGGCGCCGGCCACACCCACCAGCAGCAACAACTGTCGTGTTGCCGGGGTGCGCGCAAGCTGCTTGAGGTCCAGGCGAGAACCGGGGCTTTCGTCGGTGGTCGCGAGGGCGTTATCGGCCATGAAGACTGCTCTTGCTTGGGGGACGCAGAAACGTCGTCAATGGACCGGTCAGACCGGCATGTTCATGATGTTGTTGTAAGCGTCGACCAGCTTGTTTCTCACCTGGGTCAACGTGTTCAACGACAGATCGGCCTTGTTGATGGCGACCATGGTGCGACCGAGGTCGGCGCCGTCATCGCCGCGTTCGAAACTTGCCGCCTGCATGCCGGCGTCGGTCTGCGCATCGGCCACCGACGAAATCGATTTCTTGAGCAGGCTGGCAAAATCGGTCTGCCCTGGCGCTGCCGCGGTAAAGGACTGCTCCGCCGGCTTGGTCTGCAAGGAGAGCTGGCGCATCTGCGACAGCAGGTTGTTGACGTCGATCTGACTCATGACGGAATTCCAACGCGTAAAGAGTTATCGAGGGTGTTACTGCACGACGTGTGCCACGAAGCCGGAAGTGAGTGGCGCGTGGTGAGCAGTGAGAGAAAGCGTGACGCAGTTCCGCTTTCCGGAAGTGAGTGAAGCGGAGTGCGTGGCGTGAGCAGGGCAAAGCCTGCCCTCTTCCGCCTCTCACTCCTCCCGACTCACTCCCGCACTTAGGCCTGCAAACTCGGCTGCAGACCGTACTTGCGCAGCTTTTCCACCAGGGTCGTGCGCTGCATGCGCAGCAGTTTCGCCGCGTGGGCCACCACGCCGCCGGTAACGTCAAGCGCTTGACGGATCAGACCCACCTCGATGTCGGCAAGGTGATCCTTAAGATCCAGGCCACCCTCGGGCAGCATCACCAGCGAATCGCTGGCCACCACGGCCATCGGCTCGGGCAGCACGGTGGAGTGACCGGTCATCAGCGACAGCAACGCCGCGCCTCGCACTTCCTCCACGATCTGCTGGCCGCGATATTTTTCCGGCAGGTCGCTGACGCGCACTTCGCTGTGCGGATAGAGAATGGAAAGACGCTCGACCAGGTTGTAAAGCTCGCGCACGTTGCCCGGCCACGCATAGTTATGCAGCGCATGCATGGCGCCGGCGCTGAAGCGCACGCTACCCAGGCCACGACGCGACAGGCGCTGGTTGAATTCGCCCACCAGCTCCGAGAGGTCGTCCAGGTGCTCGCGCAGCGCGGGCATTTCCAGCGGGAACACGCTCAGGCGGTAGTAAAGGTCTTCGCGGAACTGGCCATCGGCGATGGCGGCTTCCAGGTTGCGATGCGTCGCGGCGATGATGCGCACGTCGCAACGCTGGGTGCGATTGCTGCCCACGCGCTCGAACACACGCTCCTGCAGCACGCGCAGAAGTTTCACCTGCATCGGCAAGCTCATGTCGCCGATTTCATCCAGGAACAGCGTGCCGCCCTCGGCCAGCTCGAAGCGACCCTTGCGGGTACTGATGGCGCCGGTGAATGCGCCCTTCTCGTGACCGAACAGCTCGCTTTCCAGCAATTCGGCGGGAATGGCGCCGCAGTTGATCGCCACGAACGGCTTGTCGCGACGCGAGGAACACTCGTGGATGCTGCGCGCGACCATTTCCTTGCCGGTACCCGATTCGCCCAGCACCAGGACGCTGGAATCGAACGGAGCTACCTGGCGAACTAATGCGTTGACACGGGCCATCGGACCGGAGCTGCCCACCAGCTTCAACTCCGGACGACGCGGCGTCTGCGCCTGCGGGCCACGAAGCGTCTGCGAGAGTTGGTCGTAGCGCAGCGGGAATTCGATGATGCCGACACGGCTGTTGTCGGCGGCGGCGTCATTGCCCAGGCGCGGCAGCCATTCGGAATCGGCGGCCATCAACACCATTGCCTGATTGGACGCCGTGCCCAGCCGCGCGAACTGACGTTCGGCTTCGGCTTCATCCCATACATTGCCCACATACACGGCGCGCCATGCGTGCGTCGCTTCGTCCACCATCTCGCACTCTTCGCCGCGCTGCGGGCGATAGCCGAGAAATTCCAGCGCCGAAACGACCGACTCCGCCCTGCGGTGATCGGACTCGATCACCAGTACGTCGAACTTGCCCATGTGATGTTCTCGTGCGTGCTGCTTCATTGGTGTCCCCCTGGATTGCACCTGCTCGCTGACGACAATCCGTCGCCGTCCGCGAGTAGGAATGAGCAAGAAGAAGGCCAGCCAATCACGTTTTTTCGACGCGGCGTGGGACTTCACGCCTGCCGGTGAGCGTCACCTGATGTAAACGTTGCCAGGAAACTACGCAGCGGTACGCCACAGACCACTGAAATCGCTAAAAAAAAATCCCGAGGCGCAATGCTCGGGATGGTGACCCTGTGCGACACCCTTTCGAGATGTGCGTCAAAGAACGTTCGTGTCGGGTTTCCGTAGCGTGATAGCGATCACATTACGATTGTGAACCGGGTTCGCAGTCTACGTCGCGGTCGCTCGACGCTCTGCCACTTTACGTCGGTGATGGCGGAACACGAGTCGCTCAATCGCGTCACATGTCGCCTCATCCATCGATTCAAAGGCAACAAAAATGTGATCTGCATCACGCTCTTGCACGACTTGCGCGGCAAGTTCCAGCGGCAAGGCCAGGCATCCGTCGAAGTGCAGACGCACCAAAGCATGCTCTTGCGCAGCCGGCCACAAGGACTTGGGCAATAACGCGCCAATCGCGTTGAAGCTGACACGCACACGGGGCGGCAGCTGCGCGTCGCGCTGAAGCAACTGGTCCAGCATGGCCATCAGCACGTTGAGCTTGCTGTCCAGGCGCTGCATGTCCTGGCCAAGCTGGCTCTCTTCGTCCAGTGCCTCGCTGCGGCGCTCGTTGAACACGGCCAAGGTGCCAAGCACGCTGAGATTGCGATCGCGCATGGCCATGCGCTGCAGCTCGCCCAGTGGCTCGGTCAAGGCCGCACAGCTCACGTGCAGGCCGTCGTCATAGGCCACCCGCTCGGAAAACTGCTGCCAGGATGCGTCTTGCATGATTCCCTCGTTGCGCTGGGCCGGTGAACGTCGCGGCCGTGCCCGATTATGCGCGCTTGCTGCCGGGTGGCGCCGGGCTTATTCGACGCCGGCGCGCAGATAGGCGCTGAGCGCGCGATGGCGATGCTGATGCTGGCCCAGATCCTCGCCCAGGCGATCGCGCTGCTGTCGAGCCAATTCGCGCACTTCTTCGGTATGCGCCAGCAAGGTCTTGAGCACGGGCAGCGACTGGGCTTCGGTCATGGGCAAGCGGGCGATCTGCTCGCTGCGCTCGGTCTCCAGCGTCGCCACGGCGTTCCAGTCGCCTTCACGGGCGGCTGCCAGCATGCGTTCGCTGAGCTCAAGCGCCACCGCGCGCGTCGCGTTGTCCATGTTCATGCCGCCGCGCTGGGCTGGCTGCCCTGTTTTGCCAGGAAATCATGGCGGATCTGGCGCCAGGCATCGCGCACCGGGGTGAGCAGATCCACTACTTCGTCGATCGCACGCTCGTCGTTATTGAGCTGCGCGTGCAGCAGGCGACGACTCACGTAGTCGTAAAGCGCATCGAGCCGGCCCGCCAGCGCCCCGCCCTGCGCATGATCGAGGCTGCCACGCAGTTCGGTGACGATCGCGTGTGCGCGGCTGAAGTGCATGCCCTTAGCCGGCACGTCGCCGCGACGGATCGCGCCGCGCGCCTGGTTGATACGGTCGATCACGCCATCGAACAGCATATTGGTCAGCTGGTGACGGTCGGCACCTTCCACGCTGCCGCGCGCGCTGGTTTCCTGATAGAGCGCACTGGCGTTGCGCATGTAGCCGTAGGTCATGGTCGATCCCCGGAGGTCAGTTCTTGGAGCTGGAGTTGGTCAGCTGCGCAAGCGCCGTGGTGAGATACGTGCTGGTGTTGTTGAGCGAGGACATCAGCGTATCGAGCGCGGTGTACTGCTGCTGCAACTGCGTCTGGTACGTGGCCATGCGGTTGTCCAGCGAGGTCTGCTGCTGGCCCAGCTGCGTCAACGTATTGTTGAGGCTGTCCATCCGCGTGCCGATGATGCCGCCACTCTGCGTGTACGAATTGATCGCCGTGTTGAGCGTGGTGCCATAGCCGTTGGAACCGGTGAACAAGTCCTTCACTGCCGAGGGATTGCTCTGGAAGGCCGCGGCAAGCTTGTCTTTATCCAGGCTCATGGTGCCGTCGGCATTGCGCGTGATGCCGACATTGGCCAGCGTGCCGATGCCGTTGCCCTTGACCGAATTGCTCAACACGGAGGCGATCTGGCGCTGCACCGAGGTGAGCGTGTTGTCGCCCAGCAGCACGCCGGGAGGATTGGCGCCGGTGGTGTCGAAGCTCGACAGCGACGTTACGGTGGACGCATAGCTGTTGTACGCGTCCACCAAGCCCTGGATCGCGTTGGTGGCGGCGGTATTGTCCTGCGCCACGGTCAGCGTGTTGGTGCCGGTGCCGGTGAGGTTGAGCGTCACACCGTCCATCATGCCGCTGACGGAATTGGTGGGACTGGTGACGGCGATGCCGTCCAGCGTGAGCTTGGCGTCCTGCGCCTCGTTACCGCCCGGTGTGTTGAGCGTATTTGCGAGACTGGTGAGGCCGCTGCTGCTGGTGGCGTTGGCGCTGACGGTGAAGCCGTTGGCCACGCCCGTCTTGGTCGAGCTCAGCATCAGCTGCTGGCCATTCGTGCCGTTGACGATGGTGGCCGTCACACCCGGATTGGACGAGGAATTATTGATCGCCGTGGCGATGCTCGACAGCGAATCGGTGGCCGACACGGCCAGGTTCATGGTGGTCGAACCGACCGTGATGTTCAACGTGCCTGCGCCGACTGCCGTACCCGAAGTCACCGGGCTGCTGGCACGCTTCTGCGCCGTGGCCAGCTGGCTTACGGCGATGGTGTAGGTGCCCGGATGCGCGCTCGACATCGTCGTCGCGGTGCCGATGCTGCTACTGCTGCCCTGCGCGGTCAGCGTCGCGTTGTAGCTGCTGAACGTGCTGGCGGCGCTGAGCGTCGCCAGCGCGGTCTGGATGCCGCCCAGCGCCGAATTCAACGACGACAGGCCGCCCAGCAGGCTGTTCGTCTGGTTGGTGCGCGTGGTGATCTGCTGTTGCGATGCGGCCTTGCGTGCATTCACCAGCGCCGTGACGATCGAATCGACGTTCAGGCCCGAGCCGATGCCTGCGGCGCTGAGCGTGCCGCTGCCGGCGGACGATGAACCGCTCGACGAGGATGAACTGCCGGAGCCGCTGGTGGCCGACGTGAGCGAATTGAGCAACGCGCTGAGGCTGCTACCGCTGGTGCTGCTAGTCGTGGTCATCGCACTACCTTGTCCGTTTCCCGAAGTGATTCCGCCGTGGCGGAAGTTTTCGAGCCCCCGGCAAAATCTTCACGCATGAAGACTTTGCCGGAAGCTCCCGAAACACCGGGCGGGCTGCGAGGGGCAACCCGCCTGGTGGTAGATCCGGCCGCGGTGGATGCGACTCGGGAGGAGTCGCATCCGGGCCTGCGTCCGTTACTGCAACAGCTTGAGAACCTGCTGCGGGTTGGAGTTGGCCTGGGCCAGCACCGAGATACCCGCCTGCTGAAGCACCTGCGCCTTGCTGAGGTTGGCCGTCTCGGCCGCGAAATCCGCGTCCTGGATGGTCGACTGCGAAGCCTGCAGGTTGGTGGTCTGAGCGGCCACCGTGGAGATGGTCGACTGGAAGCGGTTCTGCACCGCACCCAGCTGGGCAGCGAAATCGCTGACCGTCTTCAGGGCGACGTCGACGCGGGAGATCAGGTCGTTGGCCGAATCCACCGTGCCCACGCTACCCGTGGCGAGCGAGCCACCGGTCGCGGCCGAGGTGCCCTGGGTGTAGGTCGCACCGGCGTTCACGTCCGTAGCGGACGCGCCGACGATCTGACCCTTGGTGTCGCCAACCGTCAGCGCACCGGCGGAGTAGAAGTTGATGCCGTTGCCGGCACCGTTCACTGCCGCGCTGACGCCCGTGATACCGGCGGCATTGATGGCGTCGGACACGTCCTGCAGGCTCTTGGCGCTGCTCAGGTCGATGGCCGTGCCATTGATGGTCAGGCCTTCCTTCGACAGATCGCCCGTGGCGGCCACGACGCCCGTGGAGGCACCGGTGCCGGCAGCGGCGGTCGAGGCCGGCAGGCCGAGCGTGGTGGCAGCTGCGCCGGTGAAGGTCAGGGCAGCGGCGCCGCCGTTGTTGATCTTCAGTTCGCCCGTCGTGCTGTCAACCGACGCCACCGAGCTGCCCGCAGCCGTGTTGATGGCGGCAGCCAGGTCACCGGCGCTGTGGTAGGTGCCAGCAGCAACGGCAACGTTGGTGGTGCCGCCGTCGACGGAGACGTTCAGCGCGCCAGCGGCGAGCGTATAGCCCTTGAACGCATTGCTGATGTCGCCCGAGGCCACTTCGGCAACCTGGCCCATGGCGCTCGACTTCACGCTGGTGCCCAGGCTCACCGAGATGGTCTGGCCGACGTCGGCGCCGATCTGGAAGCTCTTCGTCTTCATCGAGCCGTCCAGCACGTTCGAACCGTTGAACGTGGTCTGGTTGGCGATACGGGTGATTTCAGCCAGGCGCTGCTGCACTTCCTGGTCGATCGAGGCGCGGTCCGAATCGGTGTAGGTACCGTTGGCCGACTGCACCGCGAGGTCGCGGATCGCCTGCAGGTTGGCGGTGACCTGGTCCAGGGCGGAACCTGCGGTCTGCGCCAGGTTGATGGCGTCCGACGCGTTGGCGCTGGCCTGGCCGAGGCCGCCGATCTGCGTGGTGTAGCGCTGCGAGATGGCGAAGCCGGCGGCGTTGTCGGCGGCGCTGTTGATCTTCAGACCCGACGACAGACGCTGCGTGGCGGTGGACAGCGCGCTCTGCGACTTGGTCAGGTTGTTCTGCGCGTTCAGCGACGAGATATTGGTATTGATAACGAGAGACATGGATTTCTCCTACGTAACCGGTGACCGGTTGAATTGGCTGTATGCGTGCCGGCGATCAGGTTCCGCGTGGGATGCCATCCGCCTCAGTGAACTTTTCGGCCCGTCCTGCGATTACTTGAGCCGTGTTCGATGCCAATTCGTGATGGAGCGCACTGGATCGGGCCTTGCCCGCCTTTCTGCCGTCCCATCAACCATTCAACGTTGCGTAGCCCTCCTCTCGTTCTTGCGATGTTTGCCTTGCGCGCAGCTTGCTGCGATTACTTCAGATAGTTGAACAGGCTCATCGACTTCACCTGCGCAAACATCTGCTGCGATGCCTGCAACGCCGTCTGCTGCAGCGACAGATTGCTGATGGCGGTATACGCATCGGCGCCCTGCACATCCGACAGTGCGCTCTTGTAGGTGACGCTGAGATCCTGATAGGCGCCCTGCTGCTGTTGCAGCGTGTCCAGGCGTCCACCGATGGACACCTGCACCGAGCTGATCGCCGACTGCGTCTGGTCGATCGACTCGATCTGGCGACTCATCACATTGGTGAGCTGCGTATCGGTGGTGCTGCCGCTCTGCAGCGCATTGATCATGTTGGTGAGCGTGCTGAAGATGTCCTGCTGGCCACCGGATGTCACCGACACCGTGTCGCCAGCGGCAGGCGTGCCGCTCATCGCCATGGTCATGCCGTTGAAGCTGATCGAGCCGCCATCGGTATACGTGCCAGTGACCGGGTTGCCGCTGCTGTCGAGCACGGCGTTGCCGTTGGCATCGGTCGCCGACCACGTGCCGCCGGTGCCGAAGGTGATGGTGTAGCCGCCGCCGCTGCTGGACGTGGCGCTATTCCACGCATTGAGATCAGTAACGCTGTTGCTGCCCACCACCAGGGTGCCGGTGTTGGCGCTGCCTGCACTGGCTTCGAACGTGCCATTACCCATGGGAATAGTCATGAACAGGCCCGAGCCCGGATCGCTGCTGGCGACCTGCAGGCCTGCGCCCACTGCCGAGCGTTGCTGTGCATCGTTGCCGCCGTAAGTCACCACGCCATTGGCATCCGACTGGAACGGCGTCTTGGTGGTGCTGGTGCCGGCAAACAGCGCGTTGCCGTTGCTGTCGGTGGTGTTGGCCAGTTGAAGGAGCTGGTCGCGCATCTGGCTGAGCTGGCTGGCGATGCTGTTGCGGTCGCTCGCTGACAAGGTGCCGTTGACCGCCTGCAAGGCCAGCGTGCGTGCATTGTCGAGCACGCTGTTGACTGAGCTGAGCGTGCTCGCCTCGGTGTTCAGTCGGGTGTTCGCCGTATCGATGGAGTTCGAATACTGCTCGTTCGCCGCGATCACATGATTGAGGCTCACCACCTGACCGGCACCGGCCGGATCGTCGGAGGCCAGGTTGATGCGATTGCCGGTGCTGACTTCGTTCTGCGTCGCCGCCAGCGCGCTCTGCTGGCTGAGCATGGTGCTGAGCGACTGCTGATACATCCAGCTCGTTGAAAGGCGCATGGACGGTTATCCCTGGATCGCGGTGAGCAAGCTGCTGAAGATGGTTTGCGCGGTGGAAATCACCTGCGCGGAGGCCTGGTAGGCCTGCTGGTACTTGACCATGTTGGACGCCTCTTCATCGAGGTTCACGCCCGAGACGCTTTGCTGCGCGGACATGGCCTGGTTGAACAGGCTGGTCTGCGTGGTGAGGTTGCTTCCTGCCTGGCTGCCCACCGTGCCGATGTTGGTGGTCAGCGTGCCGTACGCATCGATCACCGACTGCGTGCCGCCGGCCAGCACACCCTTGTCCGCCAGGCCGGCCAGCGCAAGCGCATTGCTGGTGTCGTTGAGGCCGTTGGTGTTGGCGCCGATGCTGAAGCTGTCGCTGGCTGCCGGTGTGCCCGACGGCGTCACGCTCCAGCCGTTGGCGCTGATGGTCTGCCCCGGCGCATAGCTGCCGCTGGCAAGCACGTTGCCCGAGCCGTCGGTCACCTGATAGCTGCCGGACGTCGGAAAACTGACAGTGGCGCCGCTGAGCAGGGCAGCATTGGTGGGATCGGTCACCGTCACCGAGCCGATCGCGCCGTTGCCGGTATTGGCCTTGGCCGCCGTCGCATTCAACGCGGCTGCGGCAGCAATGCCGTTGGGATCAGTCATGGTGAGCGCGAGGCCGGTGGATGCCTGGCGCGTCGGCTGCAGCTGGAACGTGTCGCCCGCCTGCGCCGTACCGGACAGCGTCAGCGTCATGCCGTCGGCGGAATACGTGCCATCCGGGTTGGCCGTCATCGGCACGCTCTGGCCGGCGGTGGTCGCCATGCTCCAGTTGCTGCCGTCGTAGCTCAGCACATAGTCCGAACCGGTGAGCTGCGACACGTCGCTGATGCTCGCCGACACGCTGGCCGTGCCCTTGTTGAGATTGCTGGGCAGCACGGCCGGCGACGGTACGCTGAACATCGGCCCGCCCTGCTTGCCGTATTGATCCAGGCCCTTGGACTGCTGCGTGTTGACGCTGGTGGACAGCGCCACGGCCGCCTGGCCGAGCTGGTTCTGCACGCTGTCGAGCACGTTGCCGCGGTAATCGAGCAACGCACCCAGCGAGCCGCCGCTCAATTTGCTGCTGACCACGGTGCCGGTGTTGTCGAGCACTTCGGTGCGCGAGGCGTCGTACTGATTGTTGCCGGTCTTGAGCGCAAACGATTTGTCGCCGGTGACCAGCGCCGCGCCGCTCGAGGTATACACGCTGACCGTGCCGTCGCTCTGCGTATAGGCAGACACACCCAGATAACCCGACAGCGTCTGCACCAGGTTGTCGCGCTGGTCGAGCAGGTCGTTGGGAACATTGTTGCCCGCCGCATGGATCTGCGCGTTCACGCTGGCGATATTGGCCGAGACGTTGTTGATGCTGTCGACCGTGGTCGAAATCTGCGCATTCACCTGGCTCTGCTGCGCCGCGAGCTGCTGGCCCAGCGTATTGAACACCGTGACGGCCTGGCCGGCGCTGCCCAGCAGCGACTGACGGCTCGAGGCCACGCCTGGCGTATTGGCGACCGTGCTGAACGCGCCATAGAAGTTATCCAGCGCAGTCTGCAAGTTGCCGCTGGCCGAGAGCGAACTGTTGAGCGTGGTGGCCAGGCTGTTGTACGTGGTGGCGCGCTGCAGGCTGGAATTGGACGTCCACAACGCGGTGGTGAGGAAGTCGCTGTAAGCGCGCTGCACCGCCTGCACATTGACGCCGCTGCCGATGGTGTAGTTGCCGCCGGCCTGCGAGATGGCCTCGGTCTGCAGCACCGTCTGACGGCTATAGCCCGCCGTGTTGACGTTGCTGATGTTGTTGCCCACGGTGGTCAACGCCACCTGTGCGGCGTTCAGCCCTGAGGTACCAATGCTGAGAAGGTTAGACATATGTCATTCCGGGGCAATCACTGGGAGGGGTTCGGCGCGACGCCGACTTTCTTGAGGGCGGCTTGCCCGATGGCGTCGAGTGCGTCACGCATCTGGGGACTATTGGCGATGGCCACGATTTTTTGCGCATAGGACGGATCGGTCGCATAACCACCGCTGGCGAGTCCGCGGGCGAAGCCCACCACGTCTTCGCCATGGTTGAGCGCCTTGGCATAACGCGGGTTGTCGGCAATCAGTTGGGCGTAGTCGTCGAACGACTGGCCCGGGTTGTCGTAGGAGCGGAACTGCGCGCGGCGATGCACTGCCACGCCATCTTCGAATTCCAGCGTGGGCACGCTTACCTTTTCGCCGCCCCAGCTCTGCCCGGCCTTCATGCCGAACAGGTTGTTGCTGGTATTGCCGTTGGAATGCGCCGGCATGTGCTGGCCCCACTGCGTTTCCAGCGCGGCCTGCGCCAACACCGCGCGTACCGATACACCGAGTTTCTCCGCAGCCTTTTGCGCATAAGGCGCCAGCTGGCGCACGAAATCTTCCGCGTCGGCCGGCATCAGCTTGAGCACCTTCTCGCCGACCTGCCGCGCCGAACCTGCGATGTCGCTGAGGCGCTTCTGCCAGCTGTCGTCCAGGCCTGCCGCACCGGCCGTCTTGCTGCCACTGGCGTCGCCGGTCGCGCCATCCGACTTGCCGCCGAGTGCGCCGCCCAACTGGCGCACCAGCATCTGCGCGATGCCGATGCCATTGCCGCCCTGCGACAGCTGCACCGACAACTGCTGGTCGAACATGTCGCGCCACTGGTTGCCGGCATCGCTGTCGAACAAGCCGTCGCCGCTGCTCGCGTCGCGCATCGACTTGAGCATCATCTGGGTGAAGATCGACTCGAACTGCTTGGCCACCGCCGGCAGCGCCGCCTTGGCGTCGCTCTGCGCGCTCTGGCGCAACGCGGCGAACCCGGACAGATCGGTCCAGGTATTCAGACTGCTGGCAGCGTCGCCCGAGATCGCCATCAGATCACCACCAGCTCCGCATGCAGCGCACCCGCCTGCTTGAGCGCCTGCAGGATGGAGATCAGATCGCTGGGCGAGGCGCCCACCTGATTTACCGCACGCACGATGGTGTCGAGATTCGTACCCGGGCCGAACTTGAACATGTGGCCGCCGTCTTCGCTGACCTGCACGTCGCTTTGCGGCACCACCACCGTCTGCCCACCCTTGCTGAAGGGCGCCGGCTGCGATACCTGCGGATTCTCGGAAATCGTCACCTGGATCGAGCCGTGCGCCACGGCGGCAGGCGTCACGCGCACTTCCTGTCCGATCACCACGGTGCCGGTGCGCGAGTTGACCACCACGCGCGCGGGCGCATCGCCCGGCGTCACTTCGATGCCCTGGATCGCGCCCAGCCATGCCACGCGCTGGGCCGGATCGAGCGGACCACGCACGCTCACCGAGCCACCATCGAGCGCACTCGCGGTGCCGGCGCCGTAGGTGCGATTGACTGCTTCTGCCACGCGCGTCGCCGTGGTGAAGTCGGCCGTGTTGAGATTGAGCACGAGGTCGCCGCCGTTGGAAAACGCGGAAGCCACCGCACGCTCCACCGTCGCGCCATTGGGCACGCGACCGCTGGCGGAAATATTCACCTGCACGCTGGAGCCGCTCTTGCCCTGCGCGCTGATGCCACCCACCACCACACTGCCCTGCGCCATCGCATACACATTGCCGTCGGCACCGCGCAGCGGCGTCATCAACAATTCGCCGCCGCGAATGCTCTTGGCATTGCCGATCGACGCCACCGTGACATCGATCGCCTGCCCCGGCTTGGCGAACGGCGGCAGCTGTGCGGTGACCGTGACGGCTGCTGCGTTCTTCAGCTGCGGACGCACATTGGCCGGCACCGTGATGCCGAACTGCACCAGCATGTTTTCCAGACTCTGCGTGGTGAACGGCGCCTGCGTGGTCTGGTCGCCACTGCCATCCAGGCCTACCACCAGGCCATAACCGATCAACTGATTGCTGCGCACGCCGGCGACCTGGGTGAGGTCGCGGATCTTGTCCGCATGTAGCGGTTGGTTCACCGAGAGGCACGCGCACAGCACGATGGCCGTACTGCTTAGCGCCGATGCAACGCGTTCGCGGAGACGAACGAGCGAGACGCGCGGGAGCAAGCGACGGATGTTCATCAGTACGGCATCCATTTTGAGCTGAAGAAGCGCGACAACCAGCCCTGCGTATTCGCATCAGCCAGTGAACCCTTGCCGGTATAGGCAATCTGCGCTGCCGCCACGCGCGTCGACGGCACGCTGTTGTCCTGCAGGATGTCCTGCGGACGCACGATGCCGGAGATGCGGATCAGCTCCTGTCCCTGGTTGATGGTGAGCATCTTCTCGCCGCGCACCAGCAGGTTGCCGTTGGATAGGCGCTGCGCGACGGTCACCGTGATCGAGCCGGTCAGCTGGTTGCTCTGGCTGCTGTCGCCGCTGCCGTCGAAGCTGCGGTCGCCATTGGTGGTGGTATTGGCCACCTTGCCGCCGATGCTCAGGCCCTGACCGAGAATGGTCGGCGCATCGATGCTGGCGGTGTCCTTCTTGCTGGTGCTGGTGCTGGCCTTCTTCGACGCCTGCGTGCTCTCCACCAGCGAGATGGTAAGGATGTCGCCCACGCGATGCGCGCGCGCATCGTTGAACAACTCCATGCCTTGCTCGGCGTGGTAGATCGAGCCATCGGTCGGCGGCGCCGCGGTCTGTTCCGCCGGCATGGTGGCCGCCCACTGGTGATCGTCGCGCGGCTGCGGCATGACGCAGCCCACGAGGCCGACGATGGCCACCACGACACTGATCCGATTGAGGAAGCGCAAGGACAGCATGACGGTTCTCACATCTTGTCGGTCAGGTCTTGCAGCATCTGGTCGGTGCTGCTGATCGCCTTGGAATTCATTTCGTAGGTGCGCTGGGTTTCAATCATGTTGACCATCTCGGCCACCACGTTGACGTTGGACGATTCCAGCGAACCCTGCAGCAGCGAGCCCATGCCGTTGAGCGCAGGCTGGCCCGTCTGCGGCGCGCCGCTCGAGGCGGTCTCCACATAAAGGTTCTGGCCCAGCGGCTGCAGGCCGGCGGGATTGATGAAGTCGGCCAGTTGCAGCGTGCCCAGCGTCTGCGGCGTCGCGGACGACGTTGTAGTGGCCGAGACCGTGCCGTCCGTGCCGATGGTGATGTTCTGCACGCCCGGCGGCATGGTGATGGCCGGCTCGAGCGGATAGCCGTCCGCGGTCACCAGCTGGCCATTGGGATCGGTATGCAGCGCGCCGTCGCGCGTATACGCCACGCTGCCATCGGGCATGCTCACCTGCAGGAAGCCGCGACCCTGGATGGCCACATCCATCGAGCCGCCGGTCTGGGTCAGGTTGCCTTCGGTGAACAGCTTTTCGTTGCCCACCACTTTCACGCCGGTGCCCAGCATCAGGCCCGACGGGTTGAGCGTCTGCTCGGTGGTCTGCGATCCGGGTTGGCCCTTGTTCTGGTACATCAGGTCCTGGAACGCCGCACGCGAACTCTTGAACGCGGTGGTGTTGGCGTTGGCCAGGTTGTTGGAGATCACGTCCATGCGCGTCTGCTGCGCGTCCAGGCCGGTCTTGGCAATCCACAGGGAAGAAAACATCGGTTACTCCGTGTAAGTCAGGCTTAGTTGGACTGCAGCAGCTTGAGGCTGGAATCGGCGTTGTCCTCGGAGGTCTTGATGGACTTCACCTGCATGTCGTACTGGCGCGAAAGCGCGATCATCTTCACCAGCTCCGCCGATGCATTGACGTTGCTGCCTTCGAGCTCGCCCGAGGCGATGGTGATGTTTTCATCGGCGGCGGCCGTGCTGCCATCGCTCATATGCATCAGGCCGTCGCCAGCCTGCGTCATCTGCGCGACATCGGGATTGACCAGCTTGATGCGGTCGATCTGCGATACCGAGTTCGGGCCCTGCCCCTGCGGCACGGTTGAAATCGTGCCGTCGGAACCGACGCTGATATCCGTCGACGGCGGAATGGTGATGGGCCCGGAACTGCCCATCACCGGGTTGCCGCGCGAATCGGTCAGCCCACCATCGGCGGTGAGCTGAAGATCGCCCGCACGCGTATAGCCTTCCGAACCGTCCGGCGCCTGCACCGCAATGAAACCGGGACCGCGCACCGAAATATCCAGCGAACGCCCGGTGTTGACCGGCGAACCCTGCGCGCTGCTCTGGCCAATGCCATGGGTCACCGCATTGATACGCGCTGGCGTGCCATCGCCAAGCACCGGCACGCTCTGGAACGCGGACATCTGGCTCTTGAAGCCGACCGTGGACGCATTGGCCAGGTTGTGGCTCACCGCGTCCTGGGCGCGCATGATCTGCGTCGCCCCGGTCATCGCTACGTAGACGGAACGGTCCATGGCTTATCAGCGCGAGACGGCGTTGAACAGGGACGACGCCAGCGTGTTGTCGGTCGACAGCACCTGCGCATTGGCCTGGTAGTTGCGCTGGGCCTGGATCATGTCGACCAGCTGTGCGGTGGTATCGGCCGTGTTGGAGCTTTCCAGCTCGCCGGACTCGATGGTGCCGAACTCGCCCGAGTTCGCCGTACCCATCGTGGCCGGGCCCGAATCGGTGCTCGCCACCCAGGTGGTATTGCCCAGCTGGCGCAGGCCCTGCACGTTGGCGAAGTTGGCGATGGCCACCTGGCCGATCTGCGTGCTCTGGTTGTTCGAATAGGTCGCCGTGACCACACCCTTTTCGTCGATGTCCAGACCCGACAAGGTGCCTGCTTCGAAGCCGTTCTGGATGATCGGGGCGGCCGAGTAGTCCGTACCGAACTGAGTGATATTCGTCACGTTGAGCGACAGCGTCAGCGGCGAAGAACCGTTGCCGAGATTGACCGGGTTGAAGGCCAACGTGCCGGTGGTCGGCGTGGTGAGCTTGCCGGTGCTGTCGAACGTCATCGGCTGCGTGCCGGCGCTCTGGCCGTCCACATAAAGATTGGCGTTCCAGGTATTGGTGCCGGTCTTCACGTAGTAGATCGTGGCCTGGTGCGAGCCACCCTGCGAGTCGTACACGGTGACCGGCGCGGCGTTGTTGTAGCTGGTCGAATCGGTGGTGCTGAACGGATTGGTCGGCACGGTGGCGCTGGCCGGCAGGTTCGACGACAAGGTGATCGACGAGGTCGCCGTGGCGCTGCTCTGCGCGGTCTGCCAGCTGAAGTCGGACAGCGTGCTCATGTCGAAGCCGCCATTGCCGTTGGGCGGGTAGATCTGCAGGCGCGAACCATCCGGCGAGGTGATGAAGCCGTTGGAGTTCTTGATGAAATCGCCGGCGCGCGTGTACTGCACGCCGCTGCCGTTGTTCACCGCGAAAAAGCCGTTGCCATTGATGGCCAGGTCCAGGCTGTTGCCGGTGGTCTGCAGGTCGCCCTGATTGAACTGCTGCGCCACGTCCTGCAGCGTGACGCCGCTGCCCACCGCGGTGGAATTGAGGTTGAGGCCGGTCACCGCGAAGATGTCCGCGAACTCCGCACGCGAACCCTTGAAGCCGGTGGTGTTGGCGTTGGCGATGTTGTTGGCGATGACGTTGAGATCGGACTGGGCAGCGTTGATGCCGCTGAGCGCCGTGTTGAGTGCCATGTTCTATTCCTCGTGTGAGTGGACGCGTGTAGCGTCAGAGAATCTGTGCCACCTGGCTAAGCGGCACGCCGCCCACGCCCGATACCTGCAAGTACGTGCCCAGCGTGCTGCCGCCATAACCCACGCCCGTCACCGTGCCGGAGACATAGGTGTCCAACGAGGTGCTGGCGCTGCCCGAGCCACTGCTCGCCTGCAGCGTGTAAGTGCCCTTGGCCACCGTATTGCCGTTATCGTCCTTGCCGTCCCAGCTGAACTGCGCCAGGCCCGCGCTTTGTGCGCCGAGTGCAATCGTGCGCACCACGTTGCCGCTGCCATCGAGCACCTGCACCGTAGGGCTGCTCGCGGCGGTCACATTGATGGCGCCCTTTATCGCGTCAGTACCGTCAAACGTGGCCGAGCCGGCCGGCACCAGCACATCGCGATTCACCAGGTTCGCCGAACTCAGCACCTGCGAGGTCTGCATGTTCGACGTGACATTGCTGCTCATCGTCTGGAGGTCGGTATCGAGCTGCTGCGTGGCCGACAACTGGCTGAACTGCGCCATCTGCGAAACGAACTGCGAGTTGTCGACCGGGTTGGTCGGGTCCTGCGCCTGCAGCTGGGCCGTCATCAACTTGAGGAAATCAGCCTGCGTCATCGTGCTCGACAGCGCCGAATTCACGTTCGACGAGCTGCTCGAGCTGGAACTGCTCGAGTTGTTCGTATTGGTATTGCTGGTGCTGCTTGGAATCGTGGACATGGGGTTTCCTGCCGGCTTACTTGCCGAGGTCGAGTGTCTTGAGCATCAGCTGCTTGGTGGTATTCATCGCCTCGACGTTGTTCTGGTACGAGCGCGACGCCGTGATCATGTTCACCAGCTCATCGATGGGGTTGACGTTGCTGCCATAGACGTAACCCGTGTCATCTGCCATCGGATTGCCCGGCTCGTAACGCGCCTGCACGTCAGCCTGGCTTTCGGTCACGCCCTTCACCTGCACGCCCACCGAGCTGTCCGCATCGGCGCTCTTGGCCCCGCCCATCGCGCGCTGCACCGCCGAGAACAGCGGCTCCTTCGCGCGATACGCGCCTTCGGGCGTGCTCGACACGCTGTCGGCATTGGCAAGGTTGGACGCCACCGTGTTCAGCCGCAGCGACTGCGCCGCCATGCCCGAACCGGAGACATCAAAGATCTTGAACAAGGACATCAGCTCTGGCCTCCGGTGATGGCCGTGCGCAGCATGTGGATCTGCGCCGTGATAAAGGACAGGCTGGCCTGGTAGTGCACGCCGTTAGCGGCGAAATTCGCCTGCTCCACCTGCGTGTCCACCGTATTGCCGTCCATCGAGGGCTGCGTGGGCGTGCGATACGCAAGTTGTTGCGCCGACTGCGCCTGCGGATTGATCTGCCCCGGCTGGGTAATCGTCATGGCTAGCGTATTGCTGTTGCCACTCGCATTGGCCATGGCCTTCTTGAAGTCGACATCGCGCGCGAGGTATCCCGGCGTGTCCGCATTGGCCAGATTGCTCGCCAACACTTCACTGCGCCGCTGCCACGTATCAAGCGCCTGCGTGTGCAATCCGAACAGGTTGTCGTTGATCGAACTCATCACTCACTCCTGCGGCGGAGGCCGCGGGACGGTTTGAGCAATTTGCGTGCCACGGTTCACAACGCGGCTGGCAGGCCGCGCCGTTGCTGGGTTTACGCGGATTTTGCGCAAGGCCTTGGAGTGGGTTTTCGGGTGGGAGTCGGAATTTCGACGCGGGCGGTAGCGGCTTCCTGACGCATGGACTGAAGGAGTGTCCACGCCATGCTCTCAAGCGTCTCAACCCTCAGCCATCGCCACACCTGGCGCTTGCCTGTGGGAGCGCACCCTGTGCGCGACCGCCACGCTGGGTGTACCGCTGCGTAGGTTTGTCGCGCACAGGGTGCGCTCCCACAAATGGCAGACCGTCATCATTGGTCCGCCACCCACGAATCTGCGCACCCCTTGTAGGAACGCACCTTGTGCGCGACCGCAGAGTTGCGGCGTACCGCGCCGTGGGGCTGTCGCGCACAGGGTGCGCTCCCACAAGAGAAGCACACCGGGCAACGACTGGCCGTGCGCTCTTGATGCGGCTCTTGATGCGGCTCTTGACCCGGGGTCCCCGTATGACGCGGCGGGCGGGTGGAGGAAAGCCCGAAGGGTGGCCGCATGGATGCGGCCAGTTTTTCGACAGGACAGGGATGTCCTGTCGAAAAACCCCGCAACCCGCACGCGCACCTGGAGGGCCAAAGGCCCGGAAGGCGCGTCATCCGGGGGGCCCTTCTCTTTGGTTACTTTCTCTTGGGCAAGCAAGAGAAAGTAACTCGGCTGCCGGCAGGCAGACGAAACGCCCGCCGCGTAGGCGGCACGCTGGCGATAGGGCAACAACCGGAGACTTTCGCTACCGGATGACCAGCCATTCGGCTGTTGAAGAGCGCTTCCGGCCTACGCCGGGATGACGAGCAAAAGAAGACTGCAGCACCGCCACACGGTGAGGCTAGATTGGCCCCTCACCCCAACCCTCTCCCCGAAGGGGAGAGGGAGCAAGTCGCGACGATCACGGCCTCAGCAACATCGCCCCCAAAAATCAAAACCCTTCAAACCTCTCCGGCATCAACTCCAACACCGTCTGCGCCAACAAATCCGGCTGAAACTTCGCCACAAAGCGATCCGCATTCACCTCGCGCACCATCGCCTCATTGAATATCCCGCTGATCGAACTGTGCAACACCACCTTCAGCGACCGCAGCGACGCCGTTTCGCGAATCGCCCGCGTCAACGCGTAACCATCCATCCGCGGCATCTCGATATCCGACACCACCAGGGTCACGCTTTCCTCGCCCTGCGTTTCCGCCAGCGCCTCCAGCCGCTCCAGCGCCTCGCGGCCATCCTGGGCGACCACGCATTCCACGTCCATCTGGCGGAACAGGTTCACCAGCTGGTTGCGCGCCACCAGCGAATCGTCCACCACCATCACCCGCCGCGGCTGCAGATCATGTACGCGCGCGATGCGCTGCATCGGCGCGGACAATTCGGTGGTGTTGGCATTGAGCGTGGCCAGCACATGCTCCACGTCGACCACGGCGACCAAGGAGCCGTCCACGCGAGTCACGGCATTGACGCGACTGCCAAAGCCCAGCGCTGCCGACGGCGCAGCCAGCGATTCGCCATCGCAATGCACCAGCCGTTGCGGCTCGGCGACCAGGAAGCCCTGCACGCTGCGGCTGAACTCGGTGACCATCAGGTGTGCCGAGCTCACGTCGCGCAAAGACGCGTAGCCCAGCGCCACCGCCAGATCGATGACGGGTATCGTCGTGCCGCGGTAGTCGCAACTGCCGGCAATCAGCGGATGCGCATCGGGCATGCGCTCCATCGGAGGACGGCGCATCACCTCCCTCACCTTGAATACATTGATGCCGAACAGCTGCTCATCGCCCATCCGGAACAACAGCATGGCCACGCGGTTGTGACCCGCCAGCCGGGTCTGCTGCTCCACCTTGTCCATCCACGCGCTCATGCGGATTCCTCGCCGCGGCCCAGCCGCTTTATCTCCCGCGTATCGGCCGCCAGCGCATCGGCTTGAGCAGCAACATCGCCATGGCACGTCGCTTGCTTCTCAAGTTCCGACGTTCGCCGCCGATGCCGGAGGCGACCCTAAAGGAAGGAAAGATCCACCCATGAGTCTGATCTGGAGCCAGCACCTCGCCGAACTTGCCCGCGCTGCCGCGGCGGGTGATCGCGCCCAGGTCGCACAGCTGACGGCCCGCCATCCGCGCGCAGCGCAGGCATTGGCGCCGCTGCTGGCGGCCGTTCTCACTGCCAGGCCGCCCGTGGCCGTGGCCATGCAGACGATGGAGCAGCTGGGCCTGGTGCTGGGTGCATCGCAGCAGCTGGCGCGCGAGCAGGCGTCCATGCACCAGTCGGCGCAGGAGAGCCGCGACGACGTCGGCCGTTTGACGGACGGCAGTGCCGGAATCTCGACATCCCTCCAACAGATTGGCACCGGCCTGGACTATGCACGCCAGACCGGCGAGACCAGCGAGCGCAGCGTGAGCGAGCTCGACGGCCAGCTGCGCCTGCTGCGCACGGCGCTGTCGGCCATGAACCGCAACCAGAGCAAGCTCGCCGAACAAGTGGCGCAGATCCGCAAGCTCACCAGTGTGGTGCAGGAAATCGCCCACCAAACCAACCTGGTGGCATTGAATGCCGCCATCGAAGCCGCCCGCGCTGGCGAAGCTGGTCGCGGCTTTGCCGTCGTGGCCGACGAAGTGAAACAGCTGGCCGAGAAAACCAGCCTGGCCACCAACGAGATCGAAACGGTCACCGGCTCCATCGGTGATTTCTCGCTGCAGCTGGATGGCGATGTGCAGCAAGGCCTGCAGCGCCTCGACCGCGCGCAGGGCGGCCTCAGCCAGACCGAAACCTCGCTGCGCGACAGCGGCGAAGCGCTGCGCCAGATCGGCGAGCGCATCGGCAGCATGCAGAAGAACCAGGATGTCCACCACGCCCGCGCCGTCGCGGCGCAAGCCGCGCTGGGCGCGTGGCATCGTCGTTCGGCGGAAGCCACCCGCCAGTCCGAAGCATTGAGCCGCGGCGCCCTGCTCGGCCATCGCCTCGCGCTGGACTGGCTGGAGAGCGAAAGTGGCGAAGATCCGGCCAGCCTCAGCCTCACCGTGCGCGAAGCCGCCCAAGGCCTGCGCCAGGCGATGGAGTTGGCGCTGCAGGAGCCGGCCGCGCTCGATCGCCGCTGGTTCGACACCCAGGCCCTCAGCCGCACGCTCGACCGCCTCACTGCAGGCCGCTCCAGCAACGCCGCCGCTGGCGCACTCTCGGCCGCTGGCGCGCGCATGCGCGAGCAAGGCAGCACGTTTGCCACCCTGCTATGCGATGGCCAGCTCGATCAGGCGGGCCAGCTGATGCGACAGCTCGAAGGCGAGCGCGAAACGCTGCTGACCCAACTGAACGCACTGCTCGCCGATCTATGAAGCATCCTCTGGCCGCCCTGCTGCTCGGCGCCTTCGTGCTGCCCGTCCATGCGACGGAGCCGGCACAGGCGGCGCGTACGGCGGCCGAGCAATGGCTGCGTGGCCAGTACGAGACGCCCGGCAGCCGCGTCGTGGCGCAAGCCGCTGAACTTGATACGCACGCGCTGCAGCTCGCGCCCTGCCCGGCCTCGCTGACGGCGGGCCTGCAGGCAGGCGCTCGTCTGATGCCACGCATGAACGTGCTGGTAAGGTGCCCGGGCCCGGATGGCTGGACTCTGCACGTGCCCGTGCAATTGCAGGTGTTTCGCCAGGTGCTGGTGCTGACTCATCCGCTGCAGCGCGGTGACGGCGTTCGCGCCGACGACGTGCGCGGCGAGGAGCGCGACATCACGCGCCTGGGCTACGGCTATGTCAACGACATGGCAGAGCTGCAGGGGCGTACGCTCTCGCGCGCCCTGGGCGCCGGCTCGGTGGTCACGCCGGCGGCACTGGGCGGGCGCAGCGCGGTGAAGGCGGGCGACCAGGTGCAACTGGTGTCCCGGCTGGATGGGATCGAAGTCCGCGCCAGCGGCGTCGCGCTGGGTGGCGGGGACAGCGGTTCGCGCCTGAAGGTGCGCAACGGCAGCTCCGGCAAGGTGATCGACGCCATGGTGACGGCCCCGGGGGAAGTCCTGGCGCTACCCTGAATGCAGTGCATGAGCCATTAAAGTTTGCGGCCCCCCGGCCGATCCTGTAAGCAACAGGGCCAGATATCCAAGAGAACGGACCCATGAATACCACGATCTCCAACAACGGCTTGCCCAAGCTTCCCCAGCCCGCCACAGGCCAGGCCAGCGGCTCCACGCAGGGCGCGACCAGCACCACGGCCAGCGAGGCCACCGGCAGCAGCACGGGCGCAAACGACCGCGTCCAGCTGACCGACTCCGCGCGTGCCTTGCAGGAAGCATCCCGCACGAACAGCGGTGCCACCATGGACACGAAGAAAGTCGAGCACATCCGCCAGCAGCTGGCGAGCGGCACCTACAAGGTCGATGCAGGCAAGATCGCCGATCGCATGATGTCCCTCGAAAACCAGCTCAACGGCAAGTCATGAGCCCGTCACTGCAAGCCGAACTGGACCATGCGCTGACCGCCGCGGTGGACGAGATGCGGCTGGCAGTGGGCCAATTGATGGATGCGCTCACCACCGAGCGCACCGCCCTGGAAACGGCCGACGTCGATGCGCTCAACCAGGCCGGCGCCAGCAAGCACGAACTGATGGTGCGACTGGAACAGCTCGACAGCGAACGCGTGCAGCTCAGCCAGGGCGCGCCGGAAGCCAGCCGCACGCTGGCTCCCCGCTGGCAAGAGATTCTGCAGTCGCTGCGTGCCTGCCAGCAGCTCAACCAGCGCAACGGTTATCTCGTCGGTCAGCGCCTGCAGCAAGTGCGCAAGGCGTTGGCCGTACTGACCGGCAACGAAGCCGAAGCGAGCGTGTACGGCCGCACCGGTGATCTGCGCACGAGCCTGCGCTCACAGTCGTTGGCCGAGGCTTAAGACGTTATGACGCGCGTCCAGCCTTCCAGCACGCGCGGTTGTTTGCAGGCGGCAGTTGCCGCTCCTCTCCACCATCGTCACCACATCGACTGATCATGAGCGAAGCTGCGGCCATCCCCTCCGCCTCGGACGCCTCCACCGCCAGCGAACAAGCGCTGCCGGTGATCCGTCTGCCCATGCTGGACAGCAAGCGCGAACTGTTCGCCTACGAGATCGTCTTCCAGGACGATGCCGAGGACGAAGCCACACTGATGCGTCGCGCGCTCGCCACCATCACCGATGGCGCGCTCGCGCGCCTGGTGCGCGGCAACCGCACGTTCCTCAGGCTCACGCACGAATTGCTGATGGAAGAAACCGACGTGCTGCAGCACCAGCCACGCTTCGGCGTGCTGCTGCAGCCCGAGGCCGCCGCCGATGCCGCCCTGGTGGAACGCCTGGCACGCATGGCGCAGCGCGGTTGCCCGCTGATGCTCGACGCCGGTGACACCACGCTGGAATTCAATCCCGCCGTGGAACCCCTGCTCAAGATCGTGCAGTTCGTGCGCCTGGACGCCAGCAAGCTCGACCCGGCCACGCTGCGCTCGCGCAGCGAATACCTGCATGCGCGCGGCACCCATGTCGTCGCCGGTCATGTCGACGATCACGACACCTATCACCGCTGCGAATCGCTGCCGTTGCAGGCGATCCAGGGCCAGTTCCTGCTCAAGCCCGAACCCGTCGCCGTGCCGGTGCTCTCCGCCAGCCGCCTGAGTCTGCTGCGCCTGATGAAGGCCTTGCAGGAAGGCAATCCGGGCCCGGTCGAACTAGGCCAGATCGTGCGCGACGACGCCATCCTCAGCTACAAGCTGCTGGGCTGCGTGAACTCCGCGTACTTCGCATTGCCGCGCCAGCTCAAATCCGTGCAGCAGGCTGCCATCTTCTTCGGCGCCGCGCGCTTGCGTAATTGGATCTACACGATGGCGCTGAGCGGCACCGGCGACCGCCCGCCGGAACTGCTGCGCGCCGCGCTCATCCGCGCCCACATGTGCGAAAAGCTCGCCCAGCACATGCCCGCCGAACAACGCGAAATGGCCTTCACCGCCGGCCTCTTCTCGCTGCTCGACGCGATGATGGAAGCCCCGATGGATTTCGTCCTGTGGCACCTGCCGCTCGCCCGCGAAATCAGCAGCGCACTGCTGGAAAACAAGGGACCGTTCGCGACGCTGCTCGATCAGATCCGCGCGTGGGAAGCAGGCAACCTTCGCGGTGGCGAAGTGCAGCCACAAGTCATTCGCCGCATGGCAGCGATCTATCTCGAAGCCACACAGTGGGCCGATCACGTTTACGCGTTCGCGGACCAGCGACCCAATTGAGCTTGCTGATCGTGGTTTTCTCGCTGCACCAAGGTTGACGCCCGCTCGTCTGTGGGAGCGCACCCTGTGCGCGACTGCCACGCATGGGTATACCGCTCCGTAGGCTTGTCGCGCACAGGGTGCGCTCCCACAAATAGCCTATCCGCAACCTTCAATTGCGCCCCACGGCGTAAGCGCCCTCTTGTAGGAGCGCACTTGTGCGCGACCGCAGCGCCGAGATGTACCGCTCCGTCGGCTGGTCGCGCACAAGTGCGCTCCTACAAAAAGATACCCGGCAAGACCGGGCGTTGTTTGGCTCTTAATCTGGCTCTTGGCTCTTGGCTCTTGGCTCTTGGCTCTTGGCTCCCGGGGTCCCCGTATGACGCGGCGGGCGGGTGGAGGAAAGCCCGAAGGGTGGCCGCATGGATGCGGCCAGTTTTTCGACAGGACAGGGATGTCCTGTCGAAAAACCCCGTAACCCGACCGCGCACCTGGAGGGCCAACGGCCCGGAAGGCGCGTCATCCGGGGGGCCCTTTCTTTTGGTTACTTTTCTTTGGGCAAGCAAAGAAAAGTAACCCGGCCTCCGGCAGGAGGACGGAAGCCCGCGGCAGGCGAGCCAGATGGCGAAATCGTGACGACCCAGCGCGTAGTCAGTGAGTGACCAGCCGTTCGGTTATCGAGAAGCGCCTCGCGCCATCGCAGTAATGGCGAGCAAAAAGAAGACAGGGGCGATTCCGCACCGCGAGGCAAGGTTGGCCCCTCACCCCAACCCTCTCCCCGCGGGGGAGAGGGAGCAACGCTCAGGCAGCCGTCACCCGCAACCTCCAAACCGCCACCCCCATCCCCACCAACGCCACCCCAAACCACATCGCCCCCACCGCCATATCCGTCCCCAGCCACATCACACAAGCCACCGCGGAAATCAGCAGCGCACCGCTGCCGACCGCGAGCAAGGCATCGTGATGCGTGCGGGGACGCTCGGGGAGCAACAGCAGCGCGCCCAGCATCGCCAGCAGCAATCCGCCGATCCGGCGTGCCCATACGAACGACGGTGGCGCAGGAACATCGGGAACCACGTCGACCAGCGATCGCTCGCCGATCTGCACGTCGAAACCCTTGCCGTCAGTGGCGCTGGCCGAGGGAACCAGCTGATCGCCATCGATCTGGGCGAACACCGTGACCACCTGCGCCGGCACCGCCTCCCAGCTGACGCGCAAATCGCCCAGCTGCGGATGATCGGGATGCTCGCTGGTGGTGAAGTAGTTGCCGTTAAGCGCAAAGCTCGCCGCCAGATTCGTCGGCAACGTCTTGATGTTCGGCTCGATCAGCTCGCCGCCAAGCAGCGCATGCAGCAGCGGTGCGGACAGCACATAGTTGCCCACGCGGGCCTGGCCGGCATCGAACTGCCTGCCTTCGATCGGAAAGCGTTCGGGATTCACATGGCCCGAGGTCTGCGCAAAACGCCGCGAGTCGACCGGACGATCGACCCAGTCCTGTTCGTAGTGCACGTCGCCGCCCATGCGCAGCTCGCGCCACTGGAACATCTCGACGTGCCGAATCAGCACCGGCGCATGCGCGCGTTGTCCGAACTCGGAATCAGAGGGCTCCTCGATCACGCGCACGGCGCCGCTGACGCGCACCAGGTTGCCGTGATGAACTGCGGTCGACGAATCGCCGCCGCCAAGGTCGAAAATTTGTCCGCCGTGGCGATCGGAGGCATGGCGATTGTCGAGCAGCCCCTGCTCGGTCATCGCGACCAGACCCGCACCCGCCAACAAAAGCAGCACACCCAAAACGCGTCGCAACCAAGGCTGCATGGTGATCCCCTCCCCCTGTGGACGACTGGTCAGGCCGCCTGTCCCCGCATCGCTACTTGTTCGTCAGCCGTACCGTAACGGCCCCGCTCGTCCCGCACCACCCGCGCCACGGCACAGTCGTGGTCGTGGGTGAAAAACAGGCGGACGTCGCGGGCCAACTTGTCGTCCAGAAACGCGCGCTTCTCTTCGATCAATTTTTCCGGATAGCGGTCGTAGCCCATCGTAATAGGCAGGTGCACCCAAAAGCGCCCCGGGATGAGATCGGCGCAGAACACCACGCCGGCCACTTCCGCCAGCATCAGTCCAGGCGTGTGGCCGTCCGAATAGCTGAATCGCACAGCCTGACCCAGTGCCTTGGAATGCTCGCGTTCGACCAGCTCCAGACGACCGCTTGCCTCTAGCAGCGGCTGCAACTCCGGCACGAACGAGGCACGATCGCGCGCATGCGGTTGCAGCGCGCGGCGCCAATGCTCGGCGCCGACGATGTAGGTGGCGTTGGGAAACAGCAGACGCGGCGACTGCCCCTCTTCCCACGCAGCAAGCAAGCCGCCAGCGTGGTCGAAGTGCAGATGCGACAACACCACGGCGTCGATGTCTTCGTGCGTGAGCCCGGCTTCCGCCAATGAATCGAGCAGCACATGACGCTCTTCCACCACACCGTAGCGCTCGCGCAACGCAGGCTCGAAGAACGCACCGATGCCGGTTTCGAACAGCACGTTCTTGCCGTCGAGGTCTTTCACCAGCAGGCAGCGACACGCAAGCGGAATGCGGTTTTCCGCGTCGGGCTTGATCCAGCGCGACCACAGCGCCTTCGGCGCATTGCCGAACATGGCGCCGCCATCAAGCTGCTGCGAATTGCCGGTGATAGACCACAGTTCCATCGTTACTGCACCTTGCCCAGACCCGACTCGCGGCGCGGATCGCTGGCCGCATCGAGCTTGTTGGTCTTCAGATCCCAGGTGACCACGTTCATGTAACCCCAGGGGCTGCGTTCCTTCAGTTCATGGCCCATCTGCCTGAGCGCGTCGGCGGTGGCCGGATCGAAGGTGCCCGGCTCCACGTCCACGCGATCGGGCATGTACTGGTGGTGGTAGCGCTTCTGCGCAGCGATGCCTTCGGCGTTCTTGCCGTCCATGAAGGCGAGTATGCCTTCCAGCACCTGGGTGATGATGGTCGAACCGCCCGGCGAACCGATCACGCCGACGCGATCGGCGCCGAACACGATGCTCGGCGTCATCGACGACAGCATGCGCTTGCCCGGTGCCGGCGCATTCGCTTCGCTGCCGAGCAGGCCGTAGACGTTGGGCTTGTTGGGTACCAGCGCGAAGTCGTCCATCTCGTCGTTGAGCAGCACGCCGGTGCCGGCGGCAACGAAGGTGGAACCCATGGTGTAGTTCACCGTCGAGGTGATCGAGGCGATATTGCCGTCCTTGTCGATCACCGAGAAATGCGTGGTGTGCATGCCCGGATCCACACCGGTGCTACCCGGCAGCATCGACGAGGGCGTGGCCTTGTCGGGCAGGATGGTCATGCGCAGACCCGCCGCGTAATAAGGCGACAACAGCATGTCCAGCGGCATCTTCACGAAGTCCGGGTCGCCCAGATAGTCGTTATGGTCCCGGAACGCGCGACGCATGGCTTCGATCACCAGATGCGTGCGATGGGCCTCATCGAGCTTGCTCAGGTCGTAGCCGGAGAGGATGTTGAGGATCTCCGCCACTGCCACGCCACCCGACGAGGACGGCGGCGCCGTGACCACGCGATAGCCGCGATAGTCCACCGTGATCGGCGTGCGTTCCTTCACCTGGTAACTCTCCAGGTCTTTAGCCGTCCAGTTGCCACCGGCGGCACGCACGGCGTCGACCAGCTTCTTGCCGATCTCGCCGCGATAGAAACCATCGGCACCCTGCTCGCCCAGCACTTCCAGCGTGCGGGCCTGGTCCGGATCGCGCCATGCCTGACCGGCGACGGGCGGCTTGCCGTTCGGCAGGTACTTGGCCACTGACGCAGGCCAGCGCTGGATGTCCTGCTGGCGTTCGCTGATCGCATTGATCAGGCGGGCATCGGGCTGGAAGCCGTCGCGGGCCAGGCGGATGGCCGGCGCCAGCGAGTCCTTCAGCGGCAGCTTGCCGTAGTGCTTGGCCAGCCACGCGAGGCCGGCGGGCTCGCCGGGAATGCCAGCGGAAAGCGGCCCGTTCAAGGCGGTGTCGCGATTGGGCGAACCGTCCTTGTTGAGATAGTCCTTGGTGTTCACCGCTGCCGGCGCGGTTTCGCGCGCATCGATGAAGATGTCCTTGCCGTCCGAGGCGCGATGCAGCACCGCCATGAAACCGCCGCCGATGCCCGAGCTTTCCGGTTCGACGATGGAAAGCGTGGAGGCCACCGCGATGGCCGCGTCGAACGCATTGCCGCCCTTGGCCAGCACTTCGAGGCCGGCGTCAGTGGCGTGGAAATTCGCGCTGGCGATGCCGGCGTGGCCGGGACGCTGCGTGATGACGTGCGCGGGAGCGGTGGTGGCGGGAGCAACGGCGGGGCGGCTGTCGGCGTACGCAACGCTGGAGGAAACAAGCAGGGCCAGCAGCGTCACGCGCCAGTTCAACGGGTGCTTCATGCGTCGTCCTTTGGGGATACATGGCCCGATGGTGCCGCGCTATCGCCTTGCGCCATCAGGAAACGGTACTTGAGGTCGAGCTGATCGTGGGTTTCGGTGTGCTCGGGGTCGACGATGATGCACTCGACCGGGCACACATCCACGCATTGCGGTTCGTCGTAGTGACCGATGCACTCCGTGCACAGCGACGGATCGATCACGTAGTACTCCTCGCCCAGCGAGATCGCCTTGTTCGGACAAACCGGTTCGCAGACGTCGCAATTGACGCAGGTATCGAGGATTTTCAGGGACATTCGCTGAGTTTACATGGTGGGCGCGGATGGTGCGCCGCAAGATCCGGCGGTTGGAACCATCAAGATGGATGCGCACTGGAAAAACAAAAGCCCGCGGCACTTTCGCACCGCGGGCTTCGAAACCGCTCCGGAATCCGGAACTTACATGTTCACGTAACGGATGGTGGCGCCGGTCGGCTGCAGCGCCGAGGTCACCTTGTCCTTGTCACCGGCGTCGCCGATCACCAGCACGATCACGTCCTTGAAGGAGCCGGCCTTGGCGTCCTTGAAGGCATCGGTCACGAACTGCGAGGTCTTGGACGAATCGGGACCGGCGAACACCAGCATATTGCCCGGCAGCACGCCGCGGGCCACGGTGTCCTGCACCTGCTCGAGCTGGCGCTGGCGCAGCGCGTTGGCGTCTTCGGTATCGCCGCCCGGCACCAGGTACGGGAACGGACGGTCGGCCGTCATGCCCTGCATGTTCTTCTGGACGATCTGGCCGAGGTAGGCGTTCCACGCCTTGGAATCGTTCGGATCGGTCGGCTTGGTAACGGCGGCGACCTGCTCGGTCGGCTGCTGGGCGGACTCGTCCTGCTGGCTGCAGGCGGTGATGCCGGTGATCGCGATGGCGGCGAGAAGAGCGTACTTGTACATGGTGGTCACCCTGGAATGATGAAATCTGGTCATGGGATCCGTTGGATAACCGACCTTTCGGCCGTCATGCGACAGAGCCTTGTTGGACCGGGGGAATCAACCGGTTTCTTGGCAGCCGTGCCACCAGCAAAACCTTGCCTACCCCTGATCCGCGGCGAGCGACTGTCCTGTCCGCAGGATGCGGGCGAGGATACACGACGATGCCCGCTCCGGACACCGTCAGACGTGTTGCACTGCGGGTTTACGGGGTGCTCAGTCGTCCGAGGCCACGCGGTCCCGGTGCCAGCGCTGGCGCATCGCCTGCTGCACGGCGGGGTGCACGAAACCGGAGATATCGCCGCCCAGACGGCCGATCTCGCGCACCAGGGTCGAGGAGATGAAGCTGTACTGCTCGGCCGGCGTAAGAAACAGCGTCTCGGCCTGGGGAATGAGGTGGCGGTTCATGCTGGCGAGCTGGAATTCGTATTCGAAATCCGAGACGGCGCGCAGGCCGCGGATGATCACGCCAGCGCCCACTTCCTCGACAAAATGCGCCAACAGGCCATCGAAGCCGCGCACTTCCACGTTCCTCAGGTCGGCCAGCGCCAGTCGCGCCAGGGCGATGCGCTCGTTGAGGCTGAAGCCCGGCCCCCGGCCCTTGTTGGGGCTGTCGGCCACCGCCACGATGATGCGCTCGAACAGCGGCGCAGCACGGGCCACCAGGTCGGCATGGCCGTTGGTGATGGGATCGAAGGTGCCCGGGTAAACGGCGAGGCGCTGGTTGACCGGCAGCTTGTTCACGTGACGAGTCACCGTCAGCAGAGGGGCGGCTAGCTTAGGCCCGTTCGAGGCATCCGCCTAGCCTGTTTCCTAAACCCGGAAATCCATGGGCCCAAGCCACCCACAGGCCTGCCTCACCCTTGTAGGAGCGCACCTTGTGCGCGACCGCAGCGCCGCGGTCTACCCGCTCCGCCGGCTCGTCGCGCAGAAGATGCGTCAAACCCCGCGTCGATAAAGCGTGTAGCGCACGTCGCCCGCCGTACCCTGCCGGTGCACGGTCCAGTTGGCCGGAGCCACCGGCTCCGCTTGCCGAGGCGACTCCAGATAAATCCACGCCGACGCCGTCAGCCACCCACCCTGCTCCAGCTGCCGGGTCAACGGCGTCCACAGATCGAGGCCAAACGGCGGGTCGAGAAACACCACCCCAAACGGCTGCCCAGCGCCCTGCAGATAGACTTGCGCGTCGATCGCGGCGACCTGCCCACCGCTGGCCTTCAGGCGCGCCAGATTGTCCCGCAGCGCCTGGGCGGCCCGTGCATCACGCTCGACAAACTGCACGCCAGCCGCGCCACGCGACAGCGCCTCCACGCCCAGCGCCCCGGTCCCAGCGCACAAATCCAGGCAGCGTGCCCCGTCGATCACCGGCGCCAGCCAGTTGAACAAGGTCTCGCGCACGCGCTCCGGCGTGGGGCGCAGGCCGGGCAGATCGGGCACATCGAGGCGTGAATTGCGCAACTGTCCGCCAATGATGCGGATGCGCCCGCTCGCGCCCTTCATGGGCGCCATGGCTCAGCGGTGAGTTTGGAAGGGGGTGGTAGCATGCGGGCCATTGTCTTTGAATCCCTGCCGCAATGCTCAAGTTCTGGAAGAAGAAACCCGCTGACGCCGCACCGGGCCAGTCGACCGCGCCTGCGGACGAGATCGCTCCGGCAGCCGGCTTTGCGCACGACACGGATGCCGTCTCGCTCGACCACGCCAGTCCCACCCTGGACGAAGCGCTGGCCGAAACGCCGCCCGCACCCGATGCGCCCGCCGAAGACGTCGCCAGCGAACTTGCCGCCGTCGTCGAAGCCGCTGCCGCTCCGGCCAAGCGCAGCTGGCGCGAACGCCTTTCCGGCAGCGGGTTCGCACGCAGCCTCACTTCCCTCTTCATCCGTCATCCCAAGCTGGACGACGACCTGCTGGACGAGCTGGAAACCACGCTCATCACCGCCGACGTCGGCGTCGAAGCGAGCACGACCCTGGTGGAGGATCTGCGCAAGCGCATGCATAAGCGCGAGTTCGCCGATGCCAGTGCGCTGCTTGCCGCGCTGCGCCAGTCGCTGATTGCGATGCTGCGTCCGGTCGAACAGCCACTGGAAGTCGGCGGCCTCAAGCCGTACGTGATCCTCACCGTAGGCATCAACGGCGTCGGCAAGACCACCACCATCGGCAAGCTCGCGCGTCGTTATCGCGACGAGGGTCGCCAGGTGATGCTCGCCGCCGGCGACACCTTCCGCGCCGCCGCCGTGGAACAGCTCAGGACCTGGGGCGAACGCAACAAGGTGCCGGTGATTTCGCAGGGCCAGGACGCCGACGCCGCCAGTGTGATCTTCGATGCACTGCAGGCCGCGCGCTCGCGCAATGCCGATGTGCTGATCGCCGACACCGCAGGCCGTCTGCACACACAGGGCGGCCTCATGGACGAGCTGGGCAAGATTGCCCGCGTGCTCAAGAAAATCGACACCGAGGCGCCGCACGAAGTGCTGATGGTGATCGATGGCACCACCGGCCAGAACGCCGTGAGCCAGGTGCGCCAGTTCCGCCAGATCGTCGGCGTCAGCGGCCTGGTGGTGACCAAGCTCGATGGCACCGCCAAGGGCGGCGTGGTGTTCGCGCTGGCGCGTGAATTCGGCCTGCCCATCCGCTACGTGGGCCTGGGCGAAACCGCCACCGATCTGCGCGTGTTCGATGCCGAGGCTTATGTCGACGGCCTGCTTCCCGCCAGCCTGGGTCAAGGCTGAGGAGCGCTGACGGGTGCCGCGCTGGCTCCGCCTCGCCCTCATCGTGATCAGCAGCGCGACGCTGCTGTTGGTGGCCGTCGCGCTGATCGCGGTACACGTGCTGCTGCAACCCGAACGCATCACCGCGATGCTGCAGCAACAAGCGCAGGACGCCGGCCTTGAGCTGAGTCTCGCAAGCCCCGCCACGCCAGCGCTGTTCCCGCGTCCCGCGCTCGAGCTCGAAGGCATCACGCTCACCGCGCGCAACGCCAACATGCCCATCCTGCTGGCGGCGCGCGGCACGCTCGCGCTGCCGTGGCGCACGCTGCTGCACGGCGAAACCGTGATTTCGCAGATGCAGATCGACTCGCCGCGCGTCGACCTCGATGCCTTGCAATCATGGCTGGACGACCTGCCCTCCGGACCGTCCGCGGTGCCTGCGGCGATACCGAGCATCGATGCCGGCGTGCATATCACGCGCGGCAGCCTGGTGCGCGGCAACCAGCTGTTGCTCGGCGATGTGGAGCTCGATGCGGGCCGCCTCGCCGCCAATCATGCGTTTCCGCTCACGATCACGGCGAAGGATGCGCAGGGCATTCCCACCCAGTTGCGGCTATCGGTAACACCCAGCATCAAGAACGGCTCGCTGCTGCTGCAGAACATCGCGCTGTACGTGGCGCACAGCACCACGCTCACCCTGCACCTCACGGGTGACGCACGTTGGCGCGGTGCCGCCGATGCATCCGCGCAACTGACCGGCAAGCTAGACCACGCCAATGCGGGTGAATACGACGCAGTGATCCAACTGACGCCCGCCGACCAGAGCGATCCACTGATGCTAGCGCTGAAGCTGGATGGTCCAGACAATCACGCCGACCTGCATATCCCGCCTTTGGCTCTGGCCAGCTGGTGGTCGCAGCTCGATCACGACGACGGTCCGCGACTCACCGTGCCGCCCGGCAACGGACATGCGGAAGTGGCCAGCATCGAGGCCGGCGACATCAGCGTGGAAGGCCTCACCATCCAGGCAGGCACCGATGTGCCTGCTCCTGCGGCAAGCACAGCGACACCGCCCAAACCGGCAGCAGCGAAACCCGCGCCGCCCAAGCCCACGCGCAAGTCGCCATGAATCCATTTGCTGCTGCACTGCTGGCCTGGTTCGACGAACACGGCCGCAAGGATCTGCCCTGGCAGCATCCTCGCGACGCTTATCGCGTGTGGCTGTCGGAGGTCATGCTGCAGCAGACGCAGGTGGTCACGGTCATTCCGTACTTCCAGCGTTTTGTTGCCGCGCTGCCGACGCTGCGCGATCTTGCCGCTGCCGAAGAAGATACCGTGCTCGCGCTATGGTCCGGCCTTGGCTACTACCGTCGAGCACGCTTCCTGCAACGCGCCGCGCAGATCTGCGTGGAGAAGCACCAAGGCGAATTGCCGCGCGATTTCGATGCACTGGCTGATCTACCGGGCATCGGCCGCTCCACCGCGGGCGCGATCCTCGCGCAGGCTCATGGACTGCGTTTTGCCATCCTCGATGGCAACGTCAAACGCGTGCTCACGCGGTATCTGGGCATCCACGGGCATCCAGGCCAAAGCGCCATCGAAAAGACGCTCTGGCAACACGCCGATGCATTGACCCCAGCCCAGCGCACCGCCGACTACACACAAGCGATCATGGATCTTGGCGCCACCGTGTGCGTGCGCTCCAAGCCGCTGTGCGATCAGTGCCCGCTTGCAGCGGACTGTGTCGCCAAGCGTGACCATCTCACCGCGCAACTGCCCAGCGCCAAACCCACCAAAGCGATACCCACGCGCGACACGGTGATGCTGATCCTGCGCGACGCCGCTGGACGCGTATTGCTCGAACGCCGCGGCGCGCAAGGTGTGTGGTCCGGTTTGTGGAGTCTTCCCGAAGCAAGCGATCACGATCACGCGTGGCGCACCGCCGAGTCCCTGGCGCGGATCGACGATGCGCATGCGCTGCCACCATTCGTGCATGTTTTCAGCCACTATCGGCTCAAGGTCGAGCCGCTATTGTTCGACGAGGCGACGGCGCTTCAGCGCATCGCCGATAATGCCAGCCTGCGCTGGTGCGATCCCGGCGAGCGAGCGGCCCTCGGCCTGCCCGCTCCGGTGCGCACCCTGCTGCAGAACCTTTGAATCACTACCGATGAGTCACATCGCATGACCCGTATCGTTCACTGCGCCAAGCTCGGCCGCGAGGCCGAAGGCCTGGATTTCGCACCCTGGCCCGGCCCGCTGGGCCAACGCATTTATGCGGAGATTTCCAAGGAAGCCTGGCAACAATGGCTGGCCCACCAGACCATGCTGCTCAACGAATACCGCCTCAATCCGCTCGATCCCAAGTCACGCCAGTTCCTGAGCGCCGAAATGGAAAAATTCCTGTTCGGCGGCGACGTGAAGCAGCCTGAAGGCTACGTCGCCCCGCCCACAGAGTCTTGACGAGCCGCCCTGCTTCGGATTTAATGCACGGCTCCACGCGGCGTCTTCGACGCACGCTGGCATGGCCGGGTAGCTCAGTTGGTAGAGCAGGGGATTGAAAATCCCCGTGTCGGCGGTTCGATTCCGTCCCCGGCCACCATGATTTCAAGGGCTTGCAGCAATGCAGGCCCTTTTCTTTTGTCTCGTCGTCGAACTCGCCTGCCGCTAGCGCCCGCCTCGCTCAGGCAAGAGCTGCATCTCGCGCAAGCCCCCAATCCCAGGTTCATTCGTTAGTTTTATGCGTCGTGATTTTCGTCATGGTGAATCTCCTCATGACCGCGATACACGCAACGGCACGAGCGCTTGATTTCGGCAACTGACTGGATCGGTGCCGCCCTCCCCGTCGATCTCGGACCTCACCTTCAGACTGTTCCGACAGACCGCCTTCGGAGGGATTGCCATCCTGCTGCCGGCGACACCGCAAGCATCTTTGTACCCACCAGCCTCCCGAGCGATACGGACGACGCATGCTCGATCCGCTCGTGACTGCTGCAGAGACAAGGCCTGTTGAGCGGAGATGGCAACGACCTGGATGGATCTCACGTTGCAGATGAAGCTAAAAGGGACGCCCATGCACACAGCAAGTCGAGTTCGCACCGCCGCGTTCTTCTTGACAGCATTTATCACGCTCGGCGCATTCGCTCAGAAAACCTCGCCGCCCGCGACACCGGGCTCTGCCGTGACGCTGTCGCCCGTGGCGGTTTCCGGTGTTTTGCCAGGTCCTCCGCTGTGGAAGGTCAGCAAAGACGGCCACGTGATGTGGATACTTGGAATCACCTCACCGCTACCCAGAGGCGTGCAATGGGAGTCGCCCAGGGTCGAGCATCTCATTGCCTCTTCCCAACAGGTACTCAAGCCGCCAGGCCTGGAAATCGGGGCGCAAATCGGGCTTTGGGGCCGACTGCTTCTGATTCCCTCCATGATCGGACTGAAGAAACTCCCGGATGGCAAAATGTTGCAGCAGGTGCTATCCCCTGACCTGTACAGCCGCTGGCAAGTCCAAAAGATCAGATACCTTGGCCATGGCTCAGGTGTCGAACGTCTGCGACCGACTTTTGGGGGTCAGAAGTTGTACAGCGCCGCCCTCCTTCAATCCGGGCTCATCGACAACCACAAGGTGGAAGCTGCCATCTATTACGCCGCGGATCGGGCCAAGGTACCGGTAACCGACACTTCCTATGTCATGGTGCTGGATGATCCGCATCGCGCCGCGAAACAGTTCAAGCAAGTAGCAATGAATGACCAGCAATGCCTCAGCGGAATCCTGAGTGCCATCGAGCAGGATTTCCCGCAAGCCTCCGAACTGGGACACGCGTGGGCGACCGGCGACATGGAGACCTTGACGAAAATCTTGTCGGCCAAGCAACAGGACGATTGTCTTTCAGCCATAGGCAGCACGGACTTTGGCAAGGAGATAGGGATGAACGATATCTCCGCCCGTATCCGACAAGCATGGATCAAGGCAGCCGAGGCCGCCCTCGCGCAGAACTCTCAATCGTTGGCGGTGCTTCCGATGAATCGGATTTTGACTGGCGACGGCTATTTGAAGGAGCTCCAAAAGGACGGCTATACCGTGCAATCACCCGATGCTCTGATCGGAGCGAATCCTGATAATTGAGCTCAACAGAGGAAGCATCCTGAAAGAGCGGAGGATGGTCCCGGTGACGACGTGCCTTCTAGCAGCAATCGCAGAGGACTTCCTCCGCGAGAACGGTTACCGCTTGAGTCGCGCCGCCAGGGAAATCGTTAGCAGAACGCAGATTTCCGGTGCAGTCCCGGAAAAATGTGATCCACATCAMATTTTTCCGGGACCACCCTGAAAGCCCTTCCCACAAACAAGTCGATCCGACGGCCGGACCAATTGCTTCCTCCGAGCACTGACGCGGCAGCAATCCGGGATACGCGTCCCACCAACCATCAATCACAAGGGCTGGGACAAAGTTGGTGCTACATTCGCCACCGTTGCTCAATGTCTGAGCACATCACCAACAAAGGGGTCCGTTATGTTGAAAGCCCTCTCGCGTCGCGCATGCCTCTTTGGCGTGCTCGCTCTGGCTACGTCTGGAGCTGCCTTCGCCGACCAGCCGCCCGCCACCGGCCTCGGCCAGTCGTGGCCCAATGCGTCCGACGTCAGCAGCAATCCGAACTTCCACGCCTATGTATTCACCATTGGCGGCATCCAGTTCGTGCAGATCAATGATGCGAACGGCAACGTGCTCGGCGCCGTCGGCTCGGCGGGCGGCCAGTTCATCACGCTGCCGATGGGTCGCTTCTCGCAGTTGGTCACCACACCGCAGCAGGGCCCGGCTGTAGCCACCACGGCCACCCCGACCACGGCTCCGGCCACGGTCTACCAGGACACCGCCACGACGGTGACTGCCACGCCGCTGAGCGACGGCACCCTGCAGCTGAAGGCCGCAGCCAGCACCTGCAACCCGGAAGTCTGCAGCACGCACATTCAGTAAAGTGCGGGAAAACCCAGCGATCAGCGGCGTGTCAAATGCCGCTGATCGTGATCGGGTCGAGCATCAGCAGGCTGACCCGGCGGCCATTGGCGATCTGATGTTCGCGGGCATCACCTTCAAAGGTCATGGCGCGATCACGAATTCCCGCCCAGCCCATGCCGCTGGTCGAACGCATCACGCGGGGCAGCAGTTCGTCCCAACGCACCTGCGAAGACGTGTCGGCGGTATCGCGGAAAATGATGCTGATCAGCACCCAGCGACGCCCCAGCTTTTCACCGCAGCGCACGCGAACGATCACTTCGCTGAGGTTGCGCTTGGCGCAGGCATCGGCCACGACCTCGACCACGAGGCGATAGATGGCCAAATGCAGGGTCTGCGATAGCCGACTCAACGGGCCACGCAGGTCACACCAGTAACCCACGCCCGTTTCATCGAGCGCACGCGGTATGGCGCCTTCGCGCAGGGCGGCCGGCAAGCCACGCTCGCGCCACGACACCGGATAAAGGCTGTCGGCGAGGCGGAACAACTGATCCTGTGCCACCAGCGCCTGGCGGTGATAGCTGCGGTCTTCGATGGTCGGCTGCAGGTGGCGCAGGCGCCCCATCATCATCGAGAAGCTGGCCTGCACCGTCTCGCGAATCTGCTCCAGCGCGAGTGACGTCGTGCGTAGCTGCATCTCGCCGATATGCACGTTGCGCTGGGCCAGCGCCAAGGCCATGCGCACATCCATGCGTTCTTGTTCGGCGTGCTGGTGCAAGGCGCCGATGCGTGCGCCCAGCAGCAGCATCGAGGAGATCGCCAAGGCAACGATCGCCTCTGCCTGCATGGTCTGCTGATCGTCGGCGGCTGGCATCAAGGCCATCACGGCCAGGCTCGATGCCGTGCCGCCGATGGCCGCACCCTGCCAGCCATGCCGCATGGCGAGCCACACGATGGGCAGGAACATGGCGACCTGGGCAATCTGTCGGACGCGCGGCGCCTCAAGGCCTATCCACACCAGCAACAACAGCGCGGGCACCACCAGGAAAATGCTGTCGAGCACCGCGCGACTGTCGAGCAGTCGGGTGCCCAGCTGGCGCCAGCCAGCACCACTCAACAGCTGGTATGCGAGCAACACGGTCGGGGTAACCGCCAGAATGCCGAGGTAGTTGCCCAGCACCCACTTGGTCGCCAGCTTATCCACCTGCAGGTGATAGTCCGGCGGCAGCGTGATCGAGTAAATGGTGGCCAGGTTGCATGCGGTCATCACGAAGGACAACACCAGCGCAGCCCCGAGCAGTGACCCCATGTTGAGCGAGCCCCTGGCGGCCAGGACGGGCCAGCGTTCGCGCAGGACGTAGACGAACGGCGCCATGAAAACCAGGCCGGGAATGGTAAACAGCACGGCCCACAGCACACCGTAGTCGCCCACGCACGCAATGCTCGTGGGCAGCAAGGCCAGGGTTTCACCGACGATCAGGGCCGGCCAGTCGCGATAGCGCACCAGCAGAAGCACGGCCAGATGGATGCCGGCACCCAGCACGAAGTGAGTGATGGTGACCTGGCGAGTAAGGGCGATCAACAGCCCATAGGACGCAGCGATGCCAATGCGGCGGAACCACGGATTGGCCCACGGAGCGTCCAGCATTGCATCCCCCTGTCAGTCTTTCCCTCGCCTGCGCCGGGCTTCTGCGCAAGCGGCCGATCACATCGGTTGAGGCGTGAAAGCGCTGTGAAACGCCCCGGCGTTCTAGCCCCCTTATCGTAGCGCAGCCAGTTGTTGCAAATGTGCACCACGTCAAACATTTCAGCATCGAGTCGTGAAAGTCGCGGCAGGTCTTCGACGTGAAATATTGCGCTGCTACCGCAAGGTCCGGCGGGCGATCAACCGCCGACAGCCGAATAGAGGCGGTCCGGCAGATAGCTGCGCACCGAAGCCGCATCCAGGTGGACCAGGTTCTTGGCCACTTCGAGCATGACCCGCCCCTTGGTGGGGCCATCCAGGCGATCCCGCAGCGAGCCCAGGAAGGCCGGCGCGGCGATCAGCATCAAGCCGTCGAAGCGCCCATCGGTGCGGCCTTTGAGCAGGAAGCGGGAGAGTTCCAGCGCAAAATTGCTGGTTTCCTGCTCCACCATGGTGGTGTCGGGCTCTTCTGCGTGGCTGCCGGGACCGGACCGGTCAAAGCCCCGACCAGGCCGATCCGATACAAGATCTTGCTCGTGCAGGCGGGCTTCCGGATGGATGAAGGCATCCAGCTCCTCCAGTGGACCGGTCGGCTGCCTGGCCTGAAACAGCCGGGCAACGCCTCGATTGGCAACCACGATCCAAACCGTCTTGTTCATCACGCGCTCCCAGGGAGTTTCACCAGGAATGCCGGGCGACTGACATCCGCGCACCAGGCGATGGCACCGGGCGCTGTCGACACCGTCGGGGAAGTTTGAGAATCCCCTTCAACGCGTCAAGCCAACGTGAGCCTGACGCTCGGCCGCAGGTCGCTGCGCCAATCAAGGGTGACACGTTGGCTCGCCCGCCTTGCGTCCGAATCACGATGGCCCGGAGAAGGCCCGCGCGCGACTCTCGATGGGAGTCGGCGCCCCCTGGTCATGCCGCCGATGCCTTGTGCAGCGCGATGCGTTCGAAGGGCTCAAAAGCGGCGCCGGGCGAGGACTCCACGCACAAGGTCAGCGCATCGATGCGCGCCGTCGGCAGCATCGATGCGCGCAGCGACAACCAGCGTTGCAGTGCGCGCTCTTCGTCGACGGAAGCAGGTGCCGATAGCGTCATGTGGAAACGGTAGCGTTCAAACACGTAGGGATACCCGTAACGTCCAAGGTAGTGAGTTTCGATGGCATCGAGCCCGGAGGCGCGACGCTGAAAATCGTGTTCCGCCAGCGGCAGTCGCAAGGGCTCGATCGCCTCGATGCAGGCCGCTGCCAGGGCATTCACCGCTTTGCTGTCGCCCAGTGGGCGCAGCGCCGGAAAGCCGGCGAGCCGCGCACAACGCAGCGTCAGGTTGATCGGCGCGTGTGACCGGGCGACGACATGCAGGGCCTGGCGCAATTCAGCCAGGTCGACATCCGGCGACAGCGTGAAAGGGGATCGCAACGTGGCGTGCCAGCCGTAGCGGCGCACGTCGGCCAACAGGGCATTCCAGCGCGTCAACCCGATCCCCGGAATGCCATTGGCAGCCAGCTCGGTGCTCACCCAGTCGCGCCCCAGGGCAGCCAGCGCGCTCGCCGGCGCGGGGCAGAAATAAATGGCGTAACGCATCAGCTGCCGACCAGCGATACCCGCAGCAGCGGTATGCGCCCGAGTCGCTGGGGCCCGCCACGCCATGCATCAGGTGCGCGCGTGCGAGCCATCCTCGCAGCGTCATTGACCTGAAGCGCCCTGCCCTGTCCTCGCTTCACCCGTCCCCCTGCCAGTTCAAAATCCGCTGTCGACAGTCCCGTACCGGCACCATCGACAGGCCGCGCCTGATGGCGCTGCGCCCCCTAGCTAACTAAACCTATGTGACAAGACGGGGAATCGGCGCGAACTGTGGCCGCGCGCCCTCCTGCTCCTCAGCAGTCGACTGCGCGTCGTGCGCGTCGCCCATCCCCTTGCCGCGCGACGGACCAGCACGGCAGCGGCAGAGTTGACCATGAGCGCCGCCCGGGTAACGCGATGGAATCGGCAGAACGAACGCGCGCATCGGCCGGGCGCGAGCGGGTGGTCGAAGGGCGCCGGCCCCGCCCGGCGACGCGACACCCGGCGCCAAGGCCAGGTGTCACGGCGACCGCCTTCAGCTGATCGGGTGGAACTTGCCCCACGGCGAAAGAATGTCCTTCCAAGGTTCGGACAGGCTCATGTCGCCCACGCCGCCCAGCGCGCTGGCGGTGTCCTTCTGCCAGGTCTGCACGGCATCCTGCAGGCCCTTGGCGAAATGCGCCTGCACGTTGGCGGCGATCTGGTTGGTGACGCTGGCATCGCCCATGCGCTGCTGCAGCTGTCGCCAGAAGGTATCGGCGGGCATGGATGCCAGGGCCGCCCAATCTTGCGCCTTGATCAGTTGCTCTACGCGCGCCTGTTGTTCCGCGATGCCGTCGTCCATCGCCCGGGTGGACAGCTCCAGCCATTTCTTCCAGTTTTCCATCACCAGCTTGTTCACGCGCAACTGAAGCTCGGTGTTGGCTTTGTAGAGGCTCAACGGGAGATCGCTCGGGTTAGCCATGTCATGCCCTCAGTGGGAGATCTTTTGCGGTAGCGCCATCGCCCTCCGGCGGTGGCTTTGCACAGGTGTCGCCATGACACCTCCGGCCACTATGGACCAGCTGCGCGACGGGAGCATGAACCTTCCGGCCTCAACGAAATGTGTGATCGGTACGGCCTTGATCGTCCACATGACGTCGGTGGCAGCAATTCAGCGCGCGGTGCGGATGGGTTCGCTCGTCGTTGTTTTTAGGGGGACCGGTCGCGAAAACCTGCATAAACCTGTAGCTCGACGATGCCGTGCGGACCGCCAAGACACGCTGCGCCAAGGACAACAACGTAGAAGTTCGCGTCGATCCGCGTGCTGGAGGAGTGCTCCCGACAGGCAGGTGCCACGCCGGCGCGAGGCGTCTATCCGCGCACAGCTATCTGCCCGCGTGCATGCCGTGGCGTTCAAGGGCGCGTGTCGAGGGTCAAGGCGGACCACGCGGCCGGCAAGGGCGCCGAACTGCCGCTGGATCTTCAGGTGGGTCGGATGATCGGTACCGACAGGCGTCGATGCGGTCGGTGCCAGTGGCCGCTGGCTGCGCAGCGATAAGCCACTTCTTGAAGACACCAGGTGCGGCGCAAGGGCCGCACCTGGCGAGAATGCTCTAGTGAAACGCTACGCTCAGAGAGCGGCGTCCTTGAGCTTCTTCAGCGCGCGGATCTTCAGCTTCACCGTAGCGGGCTTGGCAGCGAACCACTGCTCTTCCTTGGTGAACGGGTTGATGCCCTTGCGCTTGGGCTTGGCCGGCACGTTGACGGCCGTGATCTTCAGCAGGCCCGGCATGGTGAAATGACCGGCACCCTTCTTGTGCACCGAGCCCGTCACCGCGCCTTCGAGCGAGGCCAACACCGCGCGCACGTCCTTGGCAGCCACGCCGCTGGCTTCAACGATGTGAGCCACGAGGCCCGACTTGCCCAGTGCGTCCTTGATCGGCTTGTGAACAACCGCCTTGGCGGCCTTCGGAGCTGCCTTCGGAGCGGCCTTCTTCTTTGCTGCTGCTTTTTGCGCCTTCGCCATACATTTCCCCGTGGTGATCAATAGAGATGGTGTTTGATGCCTCTCGGCATGCGGAATGTATGGCATGCCAGCCCATCACGCCAAGCTGCAAGACGGAAAAATTGCGGTTTTTTTTCGATAATGGCCCGGAAGGGGTGAAGAAAGTCACGATCGGGCACTCGGAAAGGCTGTTTTTTAGGGCTTTTCCTAACCCCTCCCCGCCGCTTGCCGGCGGATTCGCCTCAGGCGGCTATGGACCGGCGGCGCCAGCCATCTCTACTATCGAGCTTCGTCTCCACGCTAGGTGCTGCCCATGAAGCGATTGGCCTTATCCCTGCTCGCCCTGTCTGTGACGTCGGCGCTGTTCGCCGCCGATGCACCGACCACCCCGACGTTCGACCCGCACCGTTTGTCGGACGACGTCAAAACGCTTTCGTCCGATGCCTTCGAAGGCCGCGGCCCCGCTACGGCGGCCGAAACCAAGACCATCGATTACGTGGTTGCCCAGTTCAAGGCAGCCGGCGTGCAACCCGGTGGCGACCTGAAGAACGGCAAGCGCGAATGGACGCAGGCCGTGCCGCTGCTGCAGTCCGATATCGCCGGTACGCCGTCGCTGTCGTTCACCATCAATGGCAAGACCCAGGCGCTGACCCAGGGCCAGCAAATCGCCGTGCGTTCCGCGCTCGACGGCTCCAAGGCCGTGTCGATCAAGGACGCGCCGCTGGTGTTCGTGGGCTATGGCGTCAAGGCGCCGGAGCGCAACTGGGACGACTTCAAGGGCGTGGACCTGAAGGGCAAGATCGCCGTCGTGCTGATCAACGACCCGGATTTTGAAACCGGCGTGGGCGATTTCGGCGGCAAGGCCATGACCTATTACGGCCGCTGGACCTACAAGTACGAAGAAGCCGCTCGCCAGGGCGCAGCCGGCATGCTGATCGTGCACGAAACCGCACCGGCCTCCTACGGCTGGGCGACCGTGGCCAACTCCAACACCAACACCCAGTTCGACGTCGTGCGCGACCATCCCGCCAGCGCACATACACCGGTGGAAGCATGGATCCAGCGCGATGTGGCAGTTGACCTGTTCAAGTCTGCCGGCCTTGATTTCGAAGCGCTGAAGAAGCAGGCGCAGACGCGCGACTTCAAGCCGGTGGTGCTCAAGGGCGAGACCTTCTCGGCCAACTACAAGATCAACTCCAAGGTGATCACCTCCCACAACATCGTGGGCCGCGTCGAGGGCAGCAAGCGTCCGAACGAGACGGTGATCTACAGCGCGCACTGGGACCACCTGGGCGTGGGCGCCCCCGATGCCAAGGGCGACAAGATCTACAACGGCGCGGTGGACAACGCCACGGGCACTGCTGCGCTGATCGAACTGGCTCGCGCCTTCGCCAGCCAGCCCAAGCCGGAACGCTCGGTGGTGTTCCTCAACGTCACCGCCGAAGAGAAGGGCTTGCTGGGTTCGGAGTACTACGCCTCCAAGCCGCTCTACCCGCTCGCCAGCACCGTGGCCGACATCAACATGGATGCGCTCGATCCGCACGGCCCGTCGCGCAACTTCACCATCTCCGGCAGCGCCAAGCTCGACCTGCTCGATGAGCTGACCACCACGGCCAAGCAGTGGAACCTGGTGTACTCGGCCGATCCCAAGCCCGAAGCCGGCCACTTCTTCCGCTCCGATCACTTCTCCTTCGCCAAGCGTGGCGTGCCGGCGGTTTCCTTTGGTTCGGGCAACGACTGGGTTGACGGCGGCCTGGCTGCCGGCAAGGCGGCCGAGGACGAATACGTGGCCAAGCACTATCACCAGCCGTCCGATGAGTGGCAGGCGGATTGGCCGTTCACGGGCATGGCCCGCGATCTGCAGATCCTCTACAAGCTCGGCAGCGACCTCGCCAACTCCGACACCTGGCCCAACTGGAGCAAGGATTCGGAATTCCGTGCGGCCCGCGACGCCACGGCAGCGCAGCGCAAATAAGCGCGGTTACGTTGCAGTACATGAAGAGGCCCGCAGCAATGCGGGCCTTTTTCTTTAACCGTTCCAACCCGTGGGAACACGATTTTCACGCGAACCTGATTCAGATGACGGCAAAACACAACGGAAATATGGCAGTCACCGTCGAGCCAGACAGGAATCACAAGAAGGTCATGCTTCGACGGCAAGCTGCCCACAACGGACTTCAAAAAAGTTGAATCCTATGCTGGCGCAATACGTTCACCCCTCCAAAACCGGCCTGTTCCGCATCGTCCGCCACGGCCGCCAATGGCGCGTGCTGTGCGATGAACTGGAAATGGGTCGCCACGAAACGGCCGAAGCCGCGCTCATCGCCACTCGCATCGACTGCCCGCAGGCGCGCCTCCCTGGCGAACTGACCGAGTGGCGCTATATCCCCGAACTTGCCCTGGCGCACTCACGTGTATCGAGCGAAGGCACGCGCTGGCGTTTGGCGGGCTGAAGCCGCTTCACGTCTCCTTCTCCCCTCCGGGCGACCCGAAGGAAGTCCCTGTGGGAGAGAAGGCCGGGGTGAGGGGCAGGTGCTCGCGGGAAGATCACCTATTGCCCTTACTGGCTACTCGTGCGCGTTGATAACCGCAAGAAAATCCCGCCCATATCGCTTGAGCTTCGCCTCACCCACGCCACTGATCGCCGACAGCTCCGATTCGTTCGAAGGCAAGTCGCGCAACATCGCCAGCAAGGTCGCGTCGTGGAAGATCACATAGGGCGGCACGCCATGCTGCTTCGCAAGCTGCGTACGCAACTTGCGCAATTCGTCCCATAGCGGCTGCTCGTAAGCCTCCACGCCAAGGCTGCCGCCCGTCACCAGCTGGCTGTCGCGACGACGCTTGCGCGTAGCGCGCGCCGGCGTGGCGTCTTCGCGCAGACGCACCGGACGATTGCCCACAAGCACCTCGCGACTGGCCTTGCTCAGGCGCAACGTGCCGAAGCCCTCCGCATCGGCTTCCAGCAGGCCCATCGCGAGCAACTGGCGAAACACCGAGCGCCATTGCTTCTCGTCCATATCGGCGCCGATGCCGAAGGTGGAAAGGCGATCGTGGCCCAAGTCCGTCATGCGCGTGCTGTCTTCCCCGCGCAAGATGCTGATGACATGACCGGAACCGAAGCGCTGGCCGCTCCGATAAACCGCGGATAGCGCTTTCTGCGCAGGCACCGTGGCATCCCACGTCTTGGGCGGCTCGATGCAGTTGTCGCAATGGCCGCAGGGCCCCTGGAACGATTCGCCGAATGCGGCGAGCAACAGCTCACGGCGGCATTGCGTGGCTTCCGCATACGCCAGCTGCGATTCCAGTTTCTGGCGTTCGACGCGTTTGCGCTCATCCGCCGATTCCGATTGCGCAATCATCTGGCTCATCGTGACCACGTCCGACAGGCCGTAAATCATCCATGCCTCGGACGGCAGGCCGTCGCGCCCCGCACGGCCGGTTTCCTGGTAATAACCTTCCATGCTGCGCGGCAGATCAAGGTGCGCGACGAAGCGCACATCGGGTTTGTCGATGCCCATGCCGAACGCCACCGTGGCCACCATCACCACGCCGTCTTCGCGCAGAAAACGCCGCTGGTTCGCGTTGCGAGTCGCGGCGTCCAGACCGGCGTGATAGGGCAAGGCCTCGATGCCCGCTTCCGTCAGCCACGTCGCCGTTTCATCCACCTTCCGTCGGCTCAGCGCGTAGACGATGCCCGTCTCGCCGCGATGCCGCTCCAGAAATTCCATCAACTGCCGTCGCGCGTTGTGACGCAGGCCGACCTGATAGCGGATGTTCGGTCGATCAAAACTCGAAACGAACTGACGCGCCTCTTGCAGCGCCAGCCGCTCGACGATTTCATCGCGCGTGCGCTGATCGGCTGTTGCGGTGAGCGCGATGCGTGGAATCTGCGGGAAACGCTGATGCAGCACCGCCAGCTCGCGATATTCAGGGCGGAAATCGTGTCCCCACTGCGACACGCAATGCGCTTCGTCGATGGCGAACAAAGCCACCTCGGTGCTTTCGAGCAAACCAAGAAATCGCGACGTCAGCAGTCGCTCTGGCGCGACATAAAGCAGGTTCAACTCACCGGCCAGCAGGCGTCGCTCCACCTCGCGCTGGTCTTCCGCGCCCAGGCTGGAATTGAGATAAGCCGCGGAAACGCCGGCCTCGCGCAACGCATCCACCTGATCCTGCATCAACGCAATCAGCGGCGACACCACGATGCCGGTGCCCTGCCTCACCAAGGCGGGAATCTGATAGCACAGCGACTTGCCGCCACCCGTAGGCATCAGCACCAAGGCATCGCCACCGTCGATCAATTGCTCGACGACGGCTTGTTGCTGACCGCGAAATTGCGCGTAGCCAAAAACGCTTTGAAGAATATCGAGAGGGGCTGGAAGCATCGGCGAATGCTAGCAAATGTCGAATGCGGCTTTGCGTCTCGCGCCACTGTCCTTTGTCAAGACGTACGCAGATCGGCCACGCAGCCGACGCACTGCTCGGGAGAAAACCGACTAAGCGCAGCCGTTCAAGCGCGCGCAGGCATGGCGGCAGGCAATCGATGACATCCGATGTTCGCCACGCGGGCAGATCTAACCCGGCATGCCCCACAAGGCCCGATCGAGATTGGCATCCAGGCCAAAACTTGCCAACGGCACACGGCCATTCTTCACTTCCACGCCCTCCGCTTTCAGGCGCTTGCTCTGCTCGCGAAAGGCCCGACTGCCCGGGGGAAACGCGATATGACCGCTGGATCGCAGCACGCGAAACCAGGGAAGCTCCATGCCGTCCGGAACTTCGCCGAGCGCCCTGCCGACCAGACGTGCGCGCCCCGGCAGTCCCGCTCGCGCTGCGATGGCGCCGTAGCTGGCGACGCGGCCGGCAGGAATAGCTGCGATGGCAGCAAAGATGCGGGCGTGCGCGTCGGATTTGGGCTTGTCCATGATCTTCAACAGGCTCTTTACACCGGGTCGTGGCACAGTAGCGAGCCTGGATCGGCCTGCCAAGGAGATCGCACCATGCGCCATTTCGAAGCCGTGCGTTCCCACATCGGCAGCTTGCACGCGCTGCGCCACAACGACCCTTATCTGATCAGTTTTGATCTGACTTTGCCGCACGACCGGCATCAGGGCATCTATCTCGCCGAACTCGAAGACGAGTCCGGCCGCCGCTATCTGCGCATCTCCACGCCGGTGGGCCCGCTCGCCGGTGCTGACCCGCGCCGATGCCTGCGTTTCAACTGGGAGCAACGCAAGGGTTTTCTCGCCGTTGCAGACCTGGATGGTTCGCCCTATCTGCACCTGTGCGAAAACCGCCCGTATGAATTGCTGGATGCGGTGGAATTGAGGCGTCTGATTGAGGAGCTCGGCGAGCTGGGTGATCAGTTGGAGAGGATCGTTGCGGCTGGGGGCGATGACCTCTGATTGAGGGCGGTTCTGCCCCCCCACAGGAACGGAGGCAGACGCCGCGCACCGCGTTTCTATGCAGGCGGCCGCATCGCGACTGTGGGAGCGCACCCTGTGCGCGATAAACCTACGGAGCGGTACATCCCGGCGCTGCGGTCGCGCACAAGTGCGCTCCTACAAGGGATCGCGCAGGCCGGTACCGATCGGCTCTTTGTGGGAGCGCACCCTGTGCGCGACAAACCTACGG